>CALKXO010000379.1 GCA_938003615.1 uncultured Pirellulaceae bacterium
TCGCCAGTTGATAGCGCTGTAGTCGCTGTGCCCACAGTTGGCGGTTGCGTTGACGTGTCATGGTTTAAGATTGCTCCAGAATTTCAAACGAAATCCTGAAAATAAACCACCCGTCAATAACCGTGCGGGGGAACGCTTACGCTGTTTTGGCAGTGGCCGCGGTTCCGTCGCATAAAACCGGGGCTAGCGCCCAAACGGCTAACGTTCATGATCCTAATGCCGAATCTGGATGAAACACTTGTGTGCAATAGGTGTTAATCTAGCCGAGACTGACTACTCCGTCCGGCGGACGACCTCAATCGTCTCGGTCTCCAATGCCAAATCGAGAGAAGGTTCGTTTTTGCCGACAAGCGCTTCCTCGCGGATGCGTCCGTACGAATAGCAAAACGACGCGCCGAAGAAAAGACAAAGCCCAACGATGTACAACCAGATCAGTAACACCACCAAAGATCCGGCTGCGCCATAGACCTCGCTGGTGGAAGAGAATCGCAAATAGAACCCTACCAAATACCGACTGGCGCCAATCAGAAATGCCGTCACGATCGCCGCTGGCCAAACGTCGCGAAATTTAACTTCCGTCGCTGGGAAAAACCAAAACAATGCCGTGAACACTAGCGGCATCAACAAATACATCAAACCTTGATCGGCCAAGTTCAACCAACTCTCCACCTGAGGCGCCGTGTCTTGCACCAACGTGTTGATGTACGCGATCACGGAACTGAGCACCAACGTGGCCACCAACAAAACGCCTATCAGGATCACCACGCCGATTCCAATCAGACGCTTCTGTACCATAAACCACCAACCGCTGCGGTCCTCGTTGGGCACGTCCCAAATGTCGTTGAAGGTTTCGTACAACTGAGAAAAAACGCCCGAGGCACCCAACAGACTGATCAACAAACTGATCGTACCGGCGACCAAACCGGCTTTGGGTTGGGTCGCGTTACGCACTAAACCCTCGACGGTGTCGACCGTCTGCTGGTCGGCAACCTGAGCAAGTTGTTCAATGATTTCCTTTTGAACTTCGTCGAAGTCGTAGAGATAGCCAGCAATCGCGACGGCGATCATCAACATCGGTGCCAAGGAGAGGATCGTATAAAACGTCATCGCCGCCGACATACGAGAAGCGTTGCAGCGGTCCCACGTGGCAATGGTCAGAGTGATCAGTTTCCAAAACGAGCGAAACACGTTGCACCGATAATGTTATTTCTTCTGCGCGGAGAGGAACCCAATTAGGCCAACTGCGCCAAACACTTGCACTATGACGACTTTTGCAAATCCACCAGCCCCACAGCCTGATCGGTGACGACGGTTCCCATCAGCGTCAAACCGCTGACGTCATAGATTCCGATAGGCTGAGTCTGTCCGATCAAACGAGGGCTGCCATCGAAGACGACAATCCGATCGCAATGTGTTCGGCCGGTCAGCTGAACCATCTTTCCTGCTTGTTCGTATTGTGCCAACAGCGCTTGCTGCTTTTGGGCAGCGTGATTCTTAAGTTCGTCCATCGGCTTGCCCGTCGCGGGACTTAATTGAACCAAGGTCGAATCCTTGGCAGCCGCAGCTGGATCGCCCACAATCACGCGATCAAGATCTTCCAAGCTTTTGGTTTCGGCTTTCTTTTCCACATCGTTGACCACGGCGTCATGACGTTTGCTTGGCCCTTCGATCAACACATCGACCGTACGGCCAAGGAATTTTTGATTGTCCTCTTCGCTAATGACATTCTGCACGGCCAGCAGTTCGTTGTTGCGGCGGCGTTTAACATCGAAGGGTACATCGTCTGGCAAATGACCGGCCGCTTTGGTGCCGGGCCGCTCACTGTATTTGAAAATGAAGCTGTTTTTAAAACGACATTCCTTCACCAAATCCACCGTCTCTTGGAACTCGGCGTCCGTCTCGCCGCAAAACCCAACAATGAAGTCGCTGGACACAGCAGCCGCGTCGCCCAGTGTTTCGTTGATGCGGGCCATCATGTCGCGATAGTCGCCAACGGTATAGCCTCGTTTCATTCGTTTGAGCACAGCGTCGGAACCAGACTGCAAAGGCACGTGCAGATACGGCGAAACTTTTTTCAGATCGCGGATCGTCTGCAGCAAATCCAGCGTCATATCTTTGGGATAACTGGTAACAAACTTGATTCGTTCCAGTCCGTTGATATCGTGAAGGCGCGTCAGCAAATCGGCCAGCCGCGTTTCCTGTTTGTCTGTGTCGATGTGGCGGTAGCTGTTGACCGTTTGACCCAGCAACGTGATTTCTTTGGCGCCTTGGTCGGCCAAGATCACAGCTTCATCGTAGATCTCTTGGGGATGTCGTCCCTGTTCGGGGCCGCGCGTCATGGGCACAATGCAGTAGGTGCAAAATTTATCACACCCGATTTGGATGCGCAAAAATGCTTGGAACGGAGTTGGACGCATCGTTGGATCGCGCAGCGGGTCAAATGTCTCATGACTACGTTTGATGTCCGTAAGTTTACCAGCGGTTCGGCCCAAACTGACGGCCGTGTGCTTACCGCCGTCGACGCGCACTTTTTCAATCAAGCTTGGAATCTGTTGGAGCTGTCCAGGTCCGACGACCAAATCGACGTAAGGAGCGCGGCGGAAGATCAGTTGCTGGTCTTTCTGGGCCATACATCCCATCACGCCAATGATCTTTTCCGGGTTCTCTTTTTTGACTTTCCGCAGCCGACCGAGAGCGCTGTACGTTTTGTTTTCGGCCTGTTCACGGACGGAGCAAGTATTGAACAGGATCGTGTCGGCGCTATCGACATCGCCGGCAAGCTCATAGCCTTGACGGCGAAGGTCGGCGACGACCATCTCGCTGTCGAGCATATTCATTTGGCAGCCGACGGTTTCGATGTACAGTTTGTGCATGGTAGTGCTGAGTTGCTGGAATTGCGTCAAAGTCCGGTAGTTTAGCAGGTTGTGGTGAGACTTCGGAGGGGAAATCGCAGGGTAATAACGGGGCTAGAATCGGCTTAGGTCAGACCGAGTCTGTCAGACTGACGGTGGGTTGATTGTACAAATCCAGTGACCACGTCACCTGAATTCTGGCGTATCTGGCAGCGAGCATGGGTTTCGCATTCAATATTCTAGGATTTGCCGGGCGAGATTGCCAAAATTCCTTTTTTTGGCTCGACGTAATAGCCGACGTTGTTTAAAATTCGCGGCTCGAAACGGCCTGAAGGTCAGCCCTAATCCCCAATATTTACAGTTCAAATCCGGTAAACCAAGTATGTACGCGATTATCTCTGACGGCGGTCACCAATACAAAGTCGAAGAAGGCCAGTTCCTCGAGATTGATTTCCGCACCCTCGAAAAAGGTTCTGAACTGACTTTTGATAAGGTTTTGGCCGTTTCCAAAGGCGAAGGCGACTTCAAATTGGGAACGCCGACTGTCGAAGGTGCCAAAGTGACTGCAAAAGTCATCGGCGAAACCAAAGGCGACAAGATCTTCGTTCAGAAGTTCCGACGCCGTAAAAACAGCAAGCGTCGCACAGGACATCGTCAAAAATACGTCAAAGTCCAGATCAGCTCGATCGCCTAATTGTCGAAACTGATTCTGTCGCTCTGACTGATTTTCATGCCCGTTCAAAGCGACCCAAAAAACAATAAGAACACCCGCTTCTAGGTTGGAAGCGGGTGTTTTTTGCTGCACGACAGTCCTGTTAGACCCGAGGTTTTACGAGAGGTCTTTGGCTACTGGCTTATTTTAGCTGCTGTCAGCCTATTTTTCTGGCGTTCACTTGAAGGCCCTGGGGAGAATAGGGAAACATTAGGCCAAAATAAGGGAACAACTGGTTCGATTCGCAGTCGAAGTCTTCAAAAACAGTCGTTTTGCGATTGAATCAAACGTCGATGCTAATAAGTTATGCAGTAGCAATTCGATTCATTAGCGCTGTGTTATGTGAACCGCGATCGCAACCGGCTCCGATCTCTCGGCAGCCACAAGATGCCAAACTTATTGGCAATCACCAACCACTTTTTGGACCACTATGGCTGGCAATTCACCTTTTGAGGCGGTCGATGGATCGCCACTGGCTGGGTTAATCGGTAAATCACCGGCGATGACCGAAGTCTACCGCATGACACGGATGGCCGCGCGCAGTCGGGCGTCCGTTCTATTGTTGGGTGAAACGGGTACCGGAAAAGAGCTAATCGCCGGCGCTTTGCACCAATTAAGTGACCGAGAGAGCGGTCCATTTGTGCGCGTGAACTGCGGAGCACTTACAGAAAGCCTGTTGGCCAGCGAGCTGTTCGGGCACGTCAAAGGTTCGTTCACCGACGCAGTGAAGGATCGGACGGGCCGTTTCGAAGCGGCTCACGGCGGCTCGATTTTTCTTGATGAGATCAATTCAACGTCCTCCACTCTTCAAGTGAAATTACTGCGCGTGCTTCAGGAGCGCGAGTTCGAGCGCGTCGGCGACACAAAAACGGTTTCGGTAGACGTGCGCGTCATCGCGGCCAGCAATTGCGATTTGGCGAAAACGGTCGCCGAGGGCGATTTTCGCGAAGACTTGTTATGGCGTCTCAATGTGCTGCCGATCAATTTACCGCCCCTGCGCAAGCGCACCGGCGATGTCGAATTACTGGCCAAACACTTTCTACGGATCTACAGTGAAAAGAACCTCAGCTCAGTGACCTCCATCGCCCCCGACGCGATGGCCGCACTCAACGACTACAACTGGCCTGGAAATGTGCGCGAGCTACAGAACTATATCGAACGCGCCGTCGTGTTGGCTCAGGGAGACGTACTCGAATCGTATTTACTCCCCAATGCTGTTACCGGCGACCGAGCAGCGGCGGCCAGTGCGGTGTTCCGTCCTTCGGATGAAGAATCGCTGGTCAGTGAGTTTGTCTTCAATCGCATTTCCAAAGCCGAAGAAAACACCGACGATCTGTACAAACAAATCGTCGCACCGGTGGAGCGCGAGCTGCTGGTCCAAGTGATGGAAAACTGCAACAACACCCAAACCAAAGCCGCTCAGCTGTTGGGCATCAATCGAAATACGTTGTACAAAAAGCTGCAAGAGTGCGGTTTGAGCAAAGCAAACAAGAGCGAACAGAGTTAGATTACTGTGCTGAAAGCCTAGTGGGTAATACCAACCCGACGCTTTAGCGAGTGAGTCGGTAGCCGGAATTCACTCGCTTGTGCACTTGCGTATCGGGCTTGTATTTTTCATTGTTTAGGCCAGACGGTCTCTCCACAAAAGGCAACATTAGGATCTCTATTGGACTGGTTACAGAAAATCTCGATCACCTGCTTCGTCGCCAGCTATCTGGTGGTGTTTGCGTTAGAGGTTTCAAGAATGTTCTTCCAAACCAAATTGCGTACCATTGTACGGCTGGGTCTAACTGCCGCCGGACTGTTTGCTCATACCGTTTTCATCGCCTACCACACCCAATCGTCCGTCGGCAGCGACGGCATCTGGCTGGGCAGTTGGTTAGGATGGGGCTTGGCAGTGGCTTGGCTGCTGGCGGCTTCCTATCTGTGGCTGACGGTACAAAAACCAAAATCGTTGATTGGGCTGTTCCTGTTGCCAGTGACGTTACTGTTGATTTCGGTCAGCACTGCTTTTGGCGATCCGGGATCGTTTTCAACCGGTCGCGCAAGAACGATATGGAACCTAATCCATGGTAGCGCGCTTCTGTTGGGAACCGTTACCGTTGCACTGGGATTCGTCTTCGGCGCGATGTATCTGATTAACGCGCGCCGACTAAAACTCAAACAGCCCGGATGGTTTAAGCTTCCGTCCTTGGAATGGCTGCAGAGATCTGCGGAACGATCTCTTGCCATTTCGACAATCTTTTTCGGATGCGGGCTCGCTTCGGGAATCGCTTTGGTGATGGTCAAAAAATCGACAGAAATTGGAACTCCTTCGATTCCATGGGGCGATCCTGTGATCTGGTCTTCGGCGGTTCTGTTTCTGTGGTTGTTGGCAACGACGGTGTTTAGTGTCGTTTACAAACCCGCCAGACAAGGGAAGAAGATCGCTTGGTTGGTGACCGTCAGTTTTCTGTTCTTGCTGGTTGAGCTAATGATTGTTCTTCAGTTCGGGCATGCGACTCCAATCGCTGAAGTCGCCAGCGCTTTGCAAACTGAGTCGCTGTTGTGCATTGGAGGTACCGCATGAACCTTCACGTTATCGGCTGCAGCCACCACCAATCCAGCGTTTCGGTTCGGGAAAAACTTTCCTTTACGCCTGACCAAGTGACGACGTTCCTTAACAAATTTCACTCGACGTTTCCGCTATCGGAAGCCGTTTTGATTTCTACCTGCAATCGTACCGAGCTGTATGCTGCTGGAAAAACGCTCGAAGGCGTGCCAACGTCTGAGCAAATGATTGATTTTCTGGCGTCCGAACGCGGTCTCGAAAGTGGCGATATTTCGTCCAATTTGTTTGCGCACCGCAACCAAGAAGCCATCAGCCATTTGTTCCGCGTGGCAGCATCATTGGACAGCATGGTTATCGGTGAGGCTCAGATCCTGTCTCAGGTGAAACAAGCCTATCAATTGGCGGTCGATACGGGGCACCAAATTCCTTTGACGCATCAGGTCTTTCAGACAGCAATGAAAGTAGCCAAACGCGTCGCCACCGAGACCGATATTCACGCCAATCGAATCAGCGTGCCCAGCGTGGCGGTCAACGTATTGACGGGTGAAATTTTTGAACGTCTGGATAACAAGCGCATCTTGATCCTTGGTGCTGGCGAGATGGCGGAGGAAACGCTGACGTACTTAGCCGCCAAAGATGGAAAAGATATCGTCGTCGTCAATCGCACGCGCTCCAAAGCTGAATCGCTGGCCGAGAAATTTAACGGCCAAGTCGCCGATTGGGACGACCTTGGCCAACAAGTTGCGGCGGCTGACTTGATCGTGAGCACGACCAGTGCCAACGAACCTGTGGTGACCACCGCCATGTTCAAGGAAGTCACAGGAAGCGGACGACAACAGCCATTGTTGGTGTTGGATCTGGCGATTCCACGTGACTTTGATTCCAAAATTGGCGAGCTTCCCAACGTGTTTTTGTATACGCTGGACGATTTGCAGAAACAATGTGAGAAGAATCGCAAGAGCCGACAAAGCCAGTGGCCCAAAGCAGAAAAGATCATTCTGCAAGAGACAACCAACTTCTTTCAGGATGTTCACCGCCGCAACAGTGGTCAGACGATCGCTCAGTTGAAACAGCAAGCCAACACCGCAAAAGACGCCGAGCTAGAACGTTTGTTGAACCGGCTGAATCTGTCGCCGGAAGAAGAAGCGGTGGTTGAGCAATCATTTCACCGCTTGGTGAATAAGATTTTGCACCCGCCGCTGAAGTCGATCAACGCGGATAAAGGCGGTGATTCGGGCGGCCTGCTAGACGCCATGAAAAGGCTATTCCAGTTGGGCGACTGAGCGCTTGATCGAACGTATGCTGAAGGTGGGGTGGGAAAACTAAGTTAGTCCCAATCGTCGTCGTCATCCTCCCAGTCTTCATCGTCGTCCAATGCATCGTCATCGTCGTCGACTTCCTCCCACTCGTCGTCTTCGAGATCGTCGTCGGAGTCTTCTACTTCTTCCTCGTCTTCATCTTCATCTTCGTAGGTGTATTCGTACTCATACTCATCGTCTTCATCTTCTGACTCTTCATCGACTTCTACGTACTCGTACTCCTCATCATCGTCGTCGTCGTCCGACTCTTCGGTGTCTTCTTCGTCGACTTCTTCATATTCATACTCGTCGTCTTCATCGCCCGCTTCTTCATCGCCCGCTTCATCTTCTTCTACGTACTCATACTCGTCATCTTCTTCGTCCTCGTCGACTTCTTCGTATTCTTCATCGTCCTCTAATTCTTCTTCTGCATCTTCGACAGAAGCGAACACGAAATTGCTGATGAATTGAACATTGTCGTAACGTAGCAGACCGACCGATGCGGCTGAGGAATCGACGATCATTTCTCTGACTTCTTTTGGTGCGAGCAAATTCAAATCACTATCTTCAGCAAAGGTGGCGATGCGAGCGATGCGAGCGTCTTGGGATGTCAATTCTGGTAGCTGGTTCACTGATGTACTCCTTGAGATCGCTATGTGTCCGTCGTCGGTTGAAGATGGTTCGATTCTTATCTAAAAACCGTTGCTGTAATTGTTGTCCGAGGCAATGTAAGGAAGGTTTCTTTGCGTTTACAAAGTGCCAAGTACTCAAAGTGCCAAATACTGAAAAATCGGCGGCGTTGTTGAAAGAGAAAATATTTTCAATCTGCTCCACTGTCAACTGTTTTGTTCAAAAAGATTCTGGCTGCTTCTGAAGCTGACTTCTAGCTGATGGAAAGCTCGATTTGGGCCCCTTTTCGATTCGTCCAAATCCTATTCGTATTCGTCTTCGTCTTCCCATTCGTCTTCTTCCTCGTCCAGATCTTCTTCCTCTAGCTCTTCTTCCAAGTCCTCCTCGGCATTCCAATCCGGTAGCCCTTGGCCGCCAAGGTCTTCGTATTGCGGCAATTGTTCAATATTGCCAAAACCGAATTCTGTTAGGAATAAACGCGTTGTGGCGTACAGGAACGGGCGGCCCAAGTCTGCGCTGCGTCCGGCAATTTTGACCAGCCCTTTTTCCAGCAGCTGTCTGAGCATTTCGCCGCAGCCGACGCCTCGGACGGTTTCTATATCCGCCTTAATGATGGGCTGCCGGTAGGCGATCACGGTCAGCGTCTCCTGAGCCGACCGAGACAGCCGAATCATCGGAGGCGCTTTTTTAATGCGGTTGATCCAATCGAAGAATTGCGGGCGCGTTAGCAGCTGAAATCCACCGGCCACTCTTTTAATATGGAATGCTCGACCAGACTGATCATACTGCTCGTTGAGCGACTTGATCATCACGCGCGCCTCCGTTGCATCCTCGAGGTCAGCAAGCTGGCTGATCCGGCGCGTCGTCATTGGCTGACGAGATAGAAACAACACCGCCTCTAGCCGTTGCCGTTTGGCTTCGGGGCTAGGATCGAAATTAGTTTCAGTTGAAGTGGCAGTCGGCGACAAAACGGGTTCCACAGGGAAAGAACAAATCCGTGAAGTTGACCTCTTTTGCTGGATATTTGATCATCGGCTACGGTCGATCATATATTTAGCGCCGAAAAAATTGCCCAATAATTGCTGGCTCGACGATGGCGATCTTGAAGTTCCAGCAAAGCCTCGTCCACGTTGGATATTTGCACTAAAATAAACCAATCTGAGGCTTCACCCAACCCTGATACTCTTTTTCTGTTTCCAGCTCGCGCTATGAAGAACCGCTATTTCATCGTACCTATGCTGGCACTAATTTGCGTGATTCCCGGCTGCATAGAGTTCTATGGCTATCCCGTCAGCGGTGTGGAATTTTCTCCCGACTCATTCACACAACGGCGCTTTACGTACTGGCGAAGTCCGTTCACCGGGATCATTCGCGGCAAGCGTATTCTAACCTCGGTCGATTCTGAGTGCGACTCACTAGTCGCGCTTAATCTGATTCCTGTAGCCGGCACCATCGAAAAACGGTGGGACCTAGTTTCCGAAACCCTACAGACCAGCGACGTTTTGTCAGCTGATTTCGACGCCCGTTTTTTGACCCAATACCTGGATTACTCGACCGACCAGTGGAATCGAAACAATGTGGAAAAGGCCGAGATACTGTGGCCTGAAATCGCTTTGCTGGTTCGTGAACGCCTGTACCTTCAACTTCCAAGCGTATTTCACTTTGCCTTTAACAGCCCCGAAGAAATGTCCAGCGAAGAATTTGAGGAACAACTGAACGATCAATTGGCCGAAGCATGGGGTCAGGCCGCTACCGTCACCGCAGCTCGCGCTAGTGCTAACTCCAACTCTGGCTCTGGCTCTAACTCTGCATCCGAACCGACTGTACCAACACCGGAACCAGGCACTGCGGCGGATGCCAAGCGTTTTATGGATAAAGCGATCGAATTTAACCCAAACTACGGTGACGCGCTGCTACTGGAAATACCGTTCCAACAATCACAGTCGACAAAATGAAACCGATCTATCTCGACTATAACTCGACCACCCCGATCAGCGCTACCGTCGCTCAGGCGATGGCACAGTGCTATCAAAAGGGTTATCTGAACCCGGCCAGTCAACACCGGCCTGGTCAGGAGGCTCGCCTGGTATTGGAGAAACTGCGCTCCGAGATCATCGACATGCTCGGTGGAGTCTCTACGGGAATGCGAACCGATCGGCTGATCCTGACCAGCGGTGGGACCGAAAGCAACAATCTGGCCATTTCCGGTCTGGCACGTGCGGCGCGTGATGCCTCTGGGGCTCAGCGAATTATCTTCAGCGCCATCGAACACCCCAGCGTAATCGGCATCGCACACTACTTGGCAACTCAGGGGTTCGAGATCGATACAATTGCGGTCGATGCTCATGGTGTCTGCGATCTGTGCGATCTAGCTGCCAAACTTGATGCCGAAAGTTCTGATTCGGTAGCTGTGGTATCGATCATGGCGGCTAACAATGAAACTGGCGTCATTCAACCAATTCAGTCCGCGGCCCAGATGTGTCGGGAAAAAGGAATTTACTTCCATACCGATGCAGTACAAATGGTGGGTAAAGTCGATGTCAATTTCTCTACACTTGGAGCTGACTGCCTCACTTTCACCGCCCACAAATTTCATGGGCCACGTGGGGTAGGGGGGTTACTGGTCAGAAATGGTATCGAATTGACTCCTCTCATTTACGGTGGCTTCCAACAAATGGGGACGCGCCCGGGCACCGAAGACGTGGCTCTCACAACCGGCCTCCATCAGGCGCTCCTTGAGCATCAGCAGTCGCCAGAACGAGACGCCGAAATCAAACGGCTACGCGACCAATTGGAAACCAGTTTATTGGCTATCGCTCCCGGGTCTGTGATCAACGGCTCCGGTGCCTTCCGGATGTCACACACGATCAATATCTCGTTCCCAGGCATCAATCGGCAAGCGTTGCTATTGGCTGCCGATTTTGCCGGTCTGGCAATTTCTACGGGATCGGCTTGTGCCAGCGGATCGAGTGATCCGTCTCACGTGATTATCGCGATGGGGGCCTCCGAGGAGGTTATTGAGGGTTCGATTCGGATCAGTTTGGGAGCCACCACTTCCCAACAAGAAATTGACGATTCACTAACACGATTCCAACAAGTCATTGACAGACTTTCAACATTGTAGAAAGTTAGAATAATTGAACATTTTCTCTCGATAAGAAGGCTGTTTTCGTGCCGGTTTTTTATTGTTCGTTTTGGGCTCCACACGCTACTAAAAGGGCTCATAAAATGGTACGATATTGGGCTATTAACAACGTGCCCAATCACCCTATCTGACCGCCTTAATGTCGTCCGTTTCACCTACTTCTGATTCGCTATTTTCTGTGCCGCTTGAGCACCAGTGGCGAATCGATTTTTCTGGTGCAATGGACGTGGCCAAACAACGCGCCACGGGACTTGATCAATTCATTGGTGATGATGCCAACCGCCTGCTGCGGTATGTGACGACCGACGACTTTGTTTCTCAGTTGGTTGAACCCGATCGATTAACTTCGCCAGTGTTAACACCAATCGTTTTCACTGGGCCTTCGGGCACCGGGAAAACGTCACTTGCGATGGCACTCGTTTCGAGATTGATGGTCGAAATTGAAAATCGATCCGAAGAAACTCTTCTGCCATTTGATGAGTTTCCGTTAGCCAAAAACGAGGCCGTGGATGTTGACTCAAAACCTGTCTACCTGACAGGATCAGAATTCGCTCGCCGCTTCTACGCGGCGATTGATACTGATACCGTTGAAGAGTTTCGACAATCGATCCTTCAATCGGCCGCTTTACTGTTGGACGACGTTCAACAGATCGCCAATAAAGCTCCGGCTCAACGAGAGCTCGAAAGCCTTTTGGATCAGGCGACTGATCACCATCTGCCGGTGTTTATCGTTTGCAACACCTCTCCTGCTGTCGTCGATGGTTTCAGTCAACGTTTGGTTTCGCGACTATCATCTGGTCTAATCGTTCCCTTCCATCCACCCGGCGCCAAAGCGCGTTCGCGCATCGCGCGTAACCTCGCTGAAATTTATCAAGTCGAACTGACTGAAGACGCCTTGGAGTTACTGAACAACCAGTTTGAAGTAACTGTGCCGCGGTTGGAGCATCTGTTCTGTCAAATCAAACTCAAACAACGCATCTCTCAAGAAGATGACGTTCGGGAGGTTTTCAGCGACAGCAGCACCATTGATGCCACGTTGTTACAGAAAATTTTGGCTCCTCGAGATGAGGATCTACAGTTGATGATTCGTTTGATCCAAAAACGAGTCGCCAAAGAATACAAGCTTAATGTTAGTGATCTAAAAGGTAACTCCCGTAAACAAACGGTCGTGCTGGCTAGGGGTGTGGGAATCTATTTGATACGCGTTTTACTCGGATCTAGCTTCCTTAAGATCGGTAACGCGTTCGGTAAACGTGATCACTCCACCATTTTGCACTCGTTTAGAAAAATCGAATCGCTCTATCTGTCGCACACTGTTAACGACAACGCAAATCTGACTTCCGAAACACAGACTTGTAAGGCGTTAGCCGAACCAAGATGTTCGGTCGACAGTACCAAAAGTGAAGGAACCCAAACGACATCCGACGTTGATATTGAGAAGCACGCGACTCGACTGACGGCTGAACAGAAAAAGACAAATGGTTTGATTGATCGCTTAAAGCAGGAATTGAATGATCTGTTCGTCACTCAAATCAGTCTCGATTAGACATCGTAGTGATCGTGGAAAACCTGTCTATTGAATGACACTTGTGTTTAAAGGTTAAAAGCTTGCCAACACTTTCATCAAATTCTGTTTTTAAGAACATTTGTGCCAACGATGACTCAACACATAAACAAACCATCATTCAACTAGTTTTCCACTGTTAATATGTCACCGTAAGCTTGCTGTTGATCAACAGTTACAACGTATAACTGCCTGTTTTGAACAGAAAACTACGTTACATAAATACTAATAACAAATAAAAAGTTTATATATCAATTAGAGAGCAGACCTGAGCGTGAAGATATCCATCCAGAGAGAACCATTCTTTAAAGCTTTCCAAGTAGCTGCAGCGGTAGCACCAGCGCGAAGTCCAAAGACCATTCTGCAAAACGTCAAAATTGATGCCGTAGATGATAAATGCGTTTTGACGGCTACCGATATGGAAGTTGGCATCAGAGTTCTAGTGGGTGATGTGGCTGTTGAAACCGCTGGTAGCGCGGTGATTCCGGTAACTCGTTTAAGCATGATCCTGCGAGAGTCGCGTGACGAGACGATGACGATCGAGGCAACACCTGACAAGACATTGATCAAGGGCAAGGGCAG
>CALKXO010000380.1 GCA_938003615.1 uncultured Pirellulaceae bacterium
GTTGGGCGCGAATTGATGGTCTCGATCACCAGTACAACGCACTTTTCATGTCCGACGGATATGAGAACGGAGAACTGCACTGGCAGCTCGACAATGATGGCAAGATGATGTTCTCGGTAATGGTTGACGATACACCGGGGGCCGGTGAAGGGCCTGCTCCTGACTCTCGTTTTCATCGGATCTACTACACTGAACCGATTTGGGACATCACCCACAGCGGCAAGTGGATTCATCTTGCGGCCGTCTACGACCCGTCAAATCGCATTGTGCAGCAGTATTTGAACGGAAACCAAATTGCTAGTGAACGTATCCCTGATCGTTTTTACATGGACAAGCTTCGAATTGGTCCTGCCGAAATTGGCAACTGGGGACAACCGCTACGGAAGTCACCGGATTTTGCAGTGCGCAACTTAAACGGAGCGATTGATGAAATGGCGATCTTTAGCGAGGCGCTGGACGCTGATGAAATCAAACAGCTTTACGAAAGTGGAAAACCATCTGGATATTAGTCGATGGGATTACAATCGCTTTATAACAACCGCAAGCTTTTTGGGTATTGGTATCCAGTTCCATAAGATGAAGAAACTCAACTTCGCCCTACTGTGTCTTTTTGCTTTATTGCTCTCGAGTGGCTTTTCTCATGCCAACGAACCGAGCCGTCCAAACATCTTGATGATCCTTTGCGACGATCTTGGTTATGCCGACGTTGGCTTCAATGGATCGTCGGATATTCCAACACCGTCGTTGGATGAATTAGCCAAGTCTGGGACGATTTTTTCATCGGCTTACGTACCACATCCGTTTTGTGGTCCCAGCCGCGCGGGTTTAATGTCGGGGCGGTACCCTCACTTTTTTGGATCGCAATTTAATCTTCCCGAACGTGGCCAAGCGATTGGTGCTGACGAAGGCGTTCCGCTTAGTGAAACGTTTTTCAGCAAGGTCCTTCAAGACGCCGGCTATCGCACGGGTTTGGTGGGGAAATGGCACTTGGGCAAGACGCCCCAATACCATCCCAACAAGCGCGGCTTTGATGATTTCTACGGATTTCTTGGCGGCGGACACGAGTACTTTCCTGATCAGTATCGGGCGAAATACGAACGGCAGACAAAGAACTGCAAGGGAAACTTTTGGAGTTATGTTGGGCCATTGGAACACAATGGCGTTGAGGTCTCCGAAGACGAGTACCTGACCGACGCGCTTTCGGGTGAAGGGGCGCGATTTGTGCGCGAAGCGTCTGATACTGGCAAGCCATTTTTCTTGTTCATGTCCTACAACGCGCCGCATACGCCGTTGGAAGTGAAAAAGGAAGACTACGATGCGTTGTCGAACATCGCTGATGAAAAACGCCGAACTTATGCAGGCATGGTTCGCGCTGTCGACCGCGGTGTTGCGCGAATCGTCGATGCGCTGAGAGACACTGGTCAGATTGACAACACGTTGATTGTCTTCTTCAGCGACAACGGTGGCCGAACCGACCAAGGTGGCAACAACGCTCCGCTGAAAGGGCGCAAGGGCGATGTGTCCGAAGGCGGCTTCCGCGTGCCGATGTTTTTTCACTGGGCTGGTCATGTTCCTGCCAGCGAGTTGTTTCCGCATCCTGTCTCGGCATTGGATTTGTATCCAACCTTCGCTCGGCTTGGAGACGCCACCATTCCAGCGAGCAAGCAATTAGACGGCAGAGATATTTGGGACGACCTCATCGCGCGAAAAAGCCCTCACAAAAACGATCCCATTTTTGCGATGCGGCACCGCGCTGACGATAACGAGATTGGAATGCGACAAAATCAATGGAAGCTGTCTCGAACAAAACGTTCTGGCTGGCAATTGTTTAACATCGAGCAAGATCTGTCAGAAGCAAATGATATAGGTGGTCGCAATCCTGAAATATTGCAGGCGATGATCACGCGCGTGCAACAATGGACACGCGCCCATCGACAGCCACTATGGTTTGACTCGCAGAAAGTCCATGACAGTTGGGTCAAGTACGGGATGCCGAATTTCGATGAGACCTTCGGAGAAACTCTAGCGAAGTCTGAAAATGAATGAAACGGAAACTGATTGGGACATGTTGATTGGGACATGCATACGCATATTTGTTGCTGCGGAACGCAATTACAATTGGATGTACCAATGCGACTAGGGCTCGGTAGCCAGTACACGGAAGCCAACAGAGAAACATTAAAGATGAAACTTAACCTACCTATAATTGCAATTGGTTTGACCTTGCTCCTTAGCGTCATAGGACGTGCTCAGCAACCGAACATTCTCTTCATTGCGATCGATGATCTGCGACCGGAGCTTGGATGTTACGGTTCACCGATTGCCGTTTCGCCTAATCTTGACGCGCTTGCCGAAGACGGGTTGTTGTTCAATCGAGCTTATTGCCAAGAAGCGATCTGCCGTCCTTCTCGAGCAAGTTTGATGACCGGAGCGCGGCCCGATACCACGGGGCTGTTTCACAACTACGTTGCACTTCGTGAACTTCAGCCGGATATCCTAACGCTGCCTCAGCACTTTGTTGCCAACGGCTACGAAACGGCCTATTGTGGCAAAATC
>CALKXO010000381.1 GCA_938003615.1 uncultured Pirellulaceae bacterium
AGAAGAGTGTGAAAACATCACTGAGCGTAAAGAGCCGTTGAAAAAAGACTGAACCGGCTCCTACTTCAACTGACTATCGAAGCCAACCCCATCGATCGATCGGGTTGGCTTTTTTCGTGGTCTGTTGCCGACGAGCGGGCGCCGGCCGCTCAACACGTTGACTACCCCCGTAAACTGAGCCTCCTTCTTCAACGAGTAACGACCGGCTACCACTTTTTGTTGTCGGCGGCCTTGCCAAAGAATTCTTTGGGAGCGATCCCGTAACATTCCTCAAACGCTTGGTCGAAGCCCTTCTGCTCTCGCAACGATTTGAGCAATCTCTTGAACGAGCGGCTGTTGGCCTGAAGCGCGCTGACGAACTGAAACCCGGCCAGCGCGGCTTGGTCTGCCGCCATTTTCCCAGTGATAAAATCGTCCGGCTTCTTCATCGTGGCCACTGCAGCGGCAGCGCCCCGGTCTAGGTTCGCCAAAGCCATATTTCGTTTGAACATTTTTGCCACGGTCCAATATGCCATTCCATCAGCGAACCAACGCGGAATCGATGCATTCCATCCGGAGACATGAACGGCTGCCAGATCGCGAGCAAGTGTCACTTCGTAGTCACTTTCACTACCAGAAAATGGAGCCAACAAAACGACGTAGGCTTCCGCCGGATCGGCTTTCCACGAACTGTTGATCGAGCGCGGGAACTGCCGTTTCTCGACCATTTTGCCAAACTCAGAGAAATCGTACCGTTTGTCCACCACAAACAACGCCACATTACCTTTGGCAAACGGCTTTCCTGCCGGTGATTTTAGCACGGCGGCAGTTCGGCTGGCCAACGATTCGGCTTGTCCACCGATCTCAGCCAGTCGCGCTGCGGATCCAGTTCCCAGAACGAAAAAATTGTCTGTCTCTGATTTGTTGGCGGCGAGATCGGCATAGGCTAGTTTCCATATCTTTTGCGACGATTGCTCGCGCATGTCCCGCAATCCTTCATGATCCAGTGAACTTGCCAAGCCTTTGGAGGCAACCACCTTAAGCGGCAATTCAGCATCTTCCGGATCAAATCGCCCTCCTTCATCGATCCATTTGGAAATTTTCTCGATCAGTTCGTCGCTCAGTTTCCCCGAAGGCGGCATCACGTCTCGTCCCTCGCCCTTTAATCGCAAAACGATCTCACTGGTAGCGCTACTGCCGGCCTTGAATGGGGCTCCGCCATTTCCGCCACGCAAGATCGTAGCCAAACTGGCCATGTTAAAATTACCTCTTGGGTTGCGAGCAATGTGACACTGGACACAGTTCTCCAACAGTATCGGCGCCACATGTAAGCCGAACGAAACCGTCTCTTTTCCGGTCAACACCATCGACGCCACGTCAGCTTCTGGAGCCATCCTTCGAAACGAAGCAAGAGAAGCGTTGGGATTGTTACCATCGAAGTTAGCGCCCTGAGTCACCCAAGCTTTGAGCACGTTTAACTCCTCAAGTTCCACCTTCAAATTTCCTTTGGGCATTTCACCATTGACGATGACCTCGATGATTCGACTTTGTTCGGCCATCCCGTAAGTAATCATCGCACTCTGATCGAGCGCCATGAAACTGGCTGCACTAAAGCCACCGCGTTCTTCATTGACGTGACAGTTGCCACATTTACTGACGATAATCGGGGCAACCTGTCCCACAAAACTAATCTTGGCTTGCGCGGCGGGCACGGTAGGATCCGGCAACGGCTGCAGCGCCGCCAGCGTCAAACCTTTTCCCGTCAGCAACTTGTGCGCTCGGGCCAGCTTAAGGTAGACGGGCTTGATCATACGGAGTGTTTTTTTGTCGGCGCCCTGGGCAGCAGTCTCAACGCCCTTCTGAACTGCCCCAATCAGCGCAGCACTCTCCTCGAATTTATCGTCCTTGAAAAGTTTGCCGGCGTCTCGAACGGATTTCAACCATTGTTTAACTTGGTCGCGCAAATTGGTCGCCGTTGATGCAACCGTTGTATCGACGGTAGTTTTCGAATCCGATTGCCCGAAAGTTCTATTCGCGTCTGAACCAAACGAAAGTGTTGCGATGGTCAACAAAAGCAAAACAAACCGGTGCATCGTTCTTCCTTGGTTGGGCATCGACATCATTTGACCGTATATAAAGAATCTAAAATGCTTGAAGGTTGACTTTGTTTCTTGTGCTGAAATTCCTGAACGCAGCAATACCTCAATTCAAACGGTGCGGAGCACCAGCAGTAAAACCCCCAACAATAACAGCAACATTCCTCCAATAATCGCCGGAGCCAACCAAATCGGTGGCTTTTTTCTACGGCGAGCACGAATCTTGGGAGCAATAGGTGCCTTGGAAACCGCTGGTTTGGGTCGCGACATGATGATTGACGAAACCGACGCGTTGGGGCTGTCCGGAACGGCAGATGTCTCAATCGCGAACGGCGACATCGCTGGGTTGTCCCCTTCCGCGTTGGCAACGGTTTCTCCGCCGGCGATCTCGTCGGTGCGTGAATCGGCCTCCGTCGGCTTTCCGCCACCACCGGGTAAAACCGGCGTCGCAACCGGAATTGTTGATTGAGCTGTCGCATCGCCACCGGCCGCCATGGCCGCATGTAGCTTTTTACTGGTCCCGACGGCGCTGACAAAGTTGGCCTTGAAGTGCTCCGCCACTTGCGCCAGTTCATTGCAATCCACATACCGTTGGTCCGGAGCTTTCCGCATCATTCTGTGGCAGATCGCAATCAGCTCATCTGGACATTCGGGGACTTGCTCCTTCAGCGGCGGTGGCTCGGCGGTTTGGTGTTTTGCGATGCGTTGAGCCAACGTGCCTTCCGAGAACGGCGGCTTGCCCGTCAACAGATAGTAAAGTGTGCAACCCAAAGAATAGATGTCGGCGCGATGGTCAACCTCGTGACTATTGATCGCCTGTTCGGGCGACAAGTAGTCTGCTGTGCCCATGACCTTTTCGTTATACAGAACTGTCAATGACTCCGTCTCTTCTTCCTTAAGCAGCGCCAGTCCAAGGTCCAAAATTTTGACCATGCCAT
>CALKXO010000382.1 GCA_938003615.1 uncultured Pirellulaceae bacterium
TCATTGATGGGCAAGTACCGTTGTTGAGTTTCCGTCAGCCCCGCCCGGTTACGTTGAAGCATCTGAACAAAACTATCACTCAGTCCAACGACTTTGATGCGAGTCTTTGTCGTCGTCTCTTCCCGTCTGATGCGCAGCACATCTTTCTTGATGGCGTCTTTGTCGTCCTTGAGCGTTTTGATTTCAGCAGCAATCTTGGAAAGTTGTTGAGTCAGCGCCGTATTACTTTGGGCGATCGTCTGCAGCGGTTGCGATACTGTCTTTTGCGTGTCGTGGGACTGAAGTTTGAGATTTTGAATCTCGTAAGCGTGAATTCGACTGATTGCGTCCTCGGTCAGTTTGATTTCCCGTTCGAGCCTAGCAGCCTGTTTTTCGGCGACAGCTTTTTGAAGTTCTGGAAGTTGTGACGATGCTTCGCGCGAGCGGATTTCAGCGTTGTCTGAGGCGATCGAAGCGTTCAGCTTCAAACGCTCGGCTTCGAGGTTCCACTTTCGCGCCTGGACAAATTGTTGGTCGTCCGACAGGGGGGCGGTTTGAAGTTGACGCTCTACTTCGGCAAGCTTTGTCGCGGTGTCGTTTGCGTTGGCAGCAATGTCAGTGATGCTTTGCTGTAGTTCGGCCGCCGTCAGACTCGCGATTGGCGAATGTGTTTCTTGAAGAGCTTGTTTTATACTCGCGAGGTAGGACTCAAGTTGATTGATCTGAGGAAGTTCGGTAACGGGTGTTTCTTCGTCGAAGGTGATTTCCACTTCGAAATCGTCCTTCGTCAATTTCTGTTGTAACGCCCTAATCTTTGCCGGAACTGTGCGCGTCTGTTCATCAAATGCAGCTGTTGATACGATCGCGTCGCGCGCTTTGACCAGCTGAAGTTTCGCCCCACCGATGAGGCTTTTGATTTCCTCAGATGCGTCGGGGGCTTGTTTCGAAAACTGTTCTAGCAATGTCAAACGTTGGTCAATTTCCGCCATCGGGCTGCTGCGATCGGAGTCGGGACGCGTGTTTCCCAGTTCAGTTTCCGCGGCCTCTCCCAAAGCTTTTTGCTCGGCGGATTCTGATGCGGCAGACTCCGGGCTCAGTAACGCCGGCTGTTCTTGGAGACGCAGCTTTGTCGCTTTTGGTAGCGGACTGGAGACCTGTTGGAACTCGCCGAAATTGAATGATTGTTCTGCATTAGACTGCTGCCCGTGCAATTCGTTGATTGAACCGAAATGACACAGCAAACCGGCGACGATCAGAAGCAGCATTGAGCGACAATTCTTGCCGTTTGACAATAGAAGGCCATTGGTAGGGAGGGCAACGAACGCAATGAGACCAATGACGCAGGCACTAGAACGACTGCTAGAGCAGGTACTAGGGCGGGTACAAAAGCGGCGTGCGTGTAGCATAGGACAACGCGACTGGAAGTGGTTGAGATTCGAGGCGGGCGAATAACGATCGACAGATTAGCCCAGACGCCAAGATTCTATTGAAAATCGGTCTTTCGGGACACGTCGGTTCCACGCGCGAAATCACACGGCGAAATTGCAATGCTGCGACCACCGGTGCCGCACCTCCCAAGTGTAAGCGCACAAAAAATGCCGGCATGATGCCGGCATTCTTCATTTTGGAATTCTGTCGAAACGATCCGTCAGACAGATTTAGTTACCCGGATACGATGAAGATTCACTTGGATTCAATGAATCAGCAGTCTCTTCAGCTAGGTTTGCGTTGACGCGTTCAACAGAAGCGGCAACAACTCGTTGGGCGAAGACCAATTCGTTGTGTGTGAAGAATCGTTCGGTTCGGCCACCCATATTGCTTTCAACACGGTTTTTCATCGAGAGTTCCTGCCAGCCAATTTGGTCTGTAACGTTCCAAGCGGCAGCTTGAGCGACCTTTTGGGATACTTCGTCTTCAGCGAGCATCTTGATCATTTCTTTGATTTTCGGATCGTTGTTCAACGCTTCCAAAGGTTGGATGACGTAGTCGATGTGAGACTTAGGCTCTTTCTTACCGTGTTCGAGACAAACCGTTTTGATTGCGACTTTGCCGACTTTTCCCGGTGGAATATTGAAGACGCCACCGCCTCCTCCTCCGCCTCGACCGCCACCGCCCAATCCGCCACCGCCAAACCCGCCGCCCCCTAGACCGCCGCCTAGACCACCACCGATGCCTTGTTGTTGGCCACCGCCTCCTAGGCCACCGCCACCACCGAGTCCACCAGCTCCGCCACCGAAACCACCAGCTCCTCCGCCGCCGAAGCCGCCTTGACGCATGACAGGTACAGCAGAAAACGCGGCAGGCATTCCGATCGCCAGAGGCTTATCAGAATTGTTCTTGACCAAAATGTTGGCATCCGCAGAACTTTTCGTTTTGATGATAACTTCGATTTCGCCGGACTCCATGGCGGAAAACATTTCGATCGAATTGAAACCCTCTACCGGCTCGGTTGTTTTTGAAATCCGCGACAGGCGCTTTTTTTCAAGACGCTGTTCTTTCGTCATTCGTTCCGGCTTGGCCTCGCCCGAGGGAGAATCGCCAAACGCACCGGCGGTGAAAGCGACAACGGCAAAAAGAGCCATCGAAAATCGAAATAGTTGGTTCATGGTTGTTGTTCTCAAGAAGAAGAACTTGTGGTTTGTGAAGTTCCGACCCCTAAAGATAGTCGGGAAATTGGGCTTTTCCAACGATTTTTTGGCTTCCTGCACGTTACAGAGCAAGAAAACCAGAAAATGAAAGCGTTCTATTGGTTATGCGACAGCTCAAACGGCCACTCGATAACCGAAAACGGATCCGAGCTTCTGGACAGCTGGTCTTCGGCCGGTAACAACCAATGCCGCTCCAGCCGAGAAATCACTACAGAAACCCCATCGCTACCAAGGAGTATCGGACGATCAATCCTGCGGCAACAACACTTGTAATACTCGTCAGCTTGATCAGGATATTCAGGCTCGGTCCACTTGTATCCTTGGAAGGATCATCGACGGTGTGGCCCAACGATGGCCGCTTTATGGGCCTTGGGGTTCTTGCCACCCAGATTTCCTGCCTCAATGTACTTTTTGGCATTATCCCACGAACCGCTAGAGTTTGACATGAAGATGGCTAGGCAGAAGCCGCAACACAATGTTCCCAGCAGCGATCGGAATTGGTGTTTGAGGCAATCCTTGGACATGATTGAAAACATCTGTCCAATGCCATACAGGGTTGTTGTCACACATCGGCAATGACGGGCAACTTGAAATCACGTAGAATGCAAAAAGGGTGGACCAGTCGCGTTTGGCTTAGGTTCGCTATTTTTCGATTGGCACTTCGCCGACGAAGCAATCACTAAAGACGAGGTTTACGATGTCTGTTGTTGGGCCTGTTGGCGAAAAAGTTCTTCGGTCAATGATTCTGCTGGCTTGCCTAGGATGGGGAGCGTTAGGTGTTGGAACTTCTGGGATTGGTTTGACTCAGGCCTGGGCGCAGGATGCGGCGGTTGCCGATCCAGTTGAGGCTCCGCCTGCATTGAAATCTGATGGCGACAGTGACGGAACCGCCGAAGAGACCCCCGGGCTCGAAGACTTAGACAAGGCGTTTGATCTTAAGATCAACTCAAAATCGACACGCGACTTGGACAAGGTCGCGCGCTTGTGTGAACAGGCGATCGAAAAAGGGCTTAATGAAGCCGGCGAGGAGCAAGCCAAAGTTCTGGCCAAGACGGCATACTACGAACACGCGCAACAGTTGACCGCGCGCATTCTTCCAAGCAATTCGCAGAAGCCAGACCCGCGTTGGAAGCCATTGCGCCGTGAGGCGCTCCGGCGACTGGCGAAGGCTGTTGAAATCGATCCTGAAATGGCATCGGCCTACGTCTTGACGGCGAAGCTGCAGCGACTGCCATTGGGTGATCGGGTAAAAGGTAAAGCGGCGATTGACCAAGCGTTGTCCCTGATACAGGGCGACGACGAACTTATGTCCCAAGCCCTGATTGAAAAAGTCAGGCTCTCCGATGACATACTTGCTGATTCTGTGATGGAAGATGTGAACGAGGCGATTCGGTTGAATCCTGAAAACCGTGAGGCGAGAGGGCTGCGCAGCCAACTGCTGATGCGGTCGGGGAAAATCGAAAAAGCCTTCGAAGATATGGACGCGGTCCTTGAATCGGCTGGTAGCTACGACGCATACGCCGCTCAAGCTGATCAGCTGATGAAAAATCCTCAGTTTGCTGCATCGGACGTCATGCAACGCGCGGCGTTAAGGTACTTGGACAAAGCGATGGAACTAAAGTCCGCCCCAAGTTTACTGTTGGCCAAAGCGATTGTGCTGCAGACGATGAACAAGCCTGATGAGGCTTTAGCCGCGATCGATCAAAATCTGGAAAAGGATCCTGAAAACTACAAAGCTTTCTTGATGCGATCGGCAATCAATGCAGAACAAAAGAAAATAGATGTTGCGATTGAGGACCTTGACCAAGCGCTTGAAATTAAGCCTCGTGACCCTAATGTTCTGCTGCGACGCATGGCACTTCATCAGATGGACGACAACCTTGATGCTGCCATCGCGGATTGCAAACGTCTAAATGATATAAACCAAGGAAATTTTGAGATCCAAATGACCTTGGCGCAACTGTATCTAGGAAACGATCAAGCAATGAAGGCCATTGAATCGATCGACAAGACGTTGGAGCAATACGGCGAAGGGGTTTGGGGCGAACTGCCTCCAGCAGCAGGCTACGAAGTCACGCTCCGCCGACTCAGCGCGCTGCGGATGCGCGGCGACTGTCATTTGCATGTCGGTGATCACCAAAATGCAATCGACGATTACGAACTGGGGGTAGATCTAACCGAAGATATCGCTGAATTCAAACGTGGCGTGCCCCGTCCTAATCCTCCGAAATTTCGTGACGGTGCCTCCGAAGAGTTGCAGATGAAGGCCACGAAGCGATGGGAGGAGATCACCGCTGAATTGGACAAAGAGTACCTAGGTGATGCCGGCTTGCTAAATAATCTTGCTTGGGTGTTGGCCACCTCTCCCAGCGAGGAAGTTCGAAACGGTGAGCGCGCGATCGAATTGGCCACCACTGCGGCCGAGATCACGGATTTCAAAAAGGCATACGTTCTCAGCACCTTGGCTTCCGGCTACGCAGAGGTCGGAGAATTTGACAAGGCCAAGGAGTGGATCAACAAGGCGATCGAGGTGAATCGCGCTGGCGTCGAGACGATCAAGAATGACGAGAACATCGACGAAGAACTACGGGCAGCAAGGATTGAAATCGAGGAAGATCAAGTAGCAAGTTTGAAAAAGGAATTGGCCAGCTACGAGATGGAGAAACCATGGCGAGAAAAACAGACCTCCGAAGAAAAGAAAGATGATGAAGCAGAAGAAGAGAAAAAAGAAGAGACAGAAAAAGACACCGTGATGGATGTAGAGATTGTGGACGAAAACCAATCCGAAGCTGAGGAAAAGGATGCGGAAGATGACGAAAGCGATTCGGACGAGGCAACGTCCGATTCCGAAAGTGAAGAAAACGCCCCTGCGGAGTCAGAGGATGCTGAGGAGTCAGAGGAGTCAGAGGGTGCTGACGAAGACAGTGTTGACTAAGTATCCGAATGAAAACAGGCGTCGGATTTGTGGGGCCATGGTGGAGCAATGGGTGGCAGAGCAATACCCGCAAGTTGTTCTCCCAACAAATCTATCGAATCGTTACTTGAATCACTCAATCAATCGCGCGATCGGTGTATCACCATCGACTCACTAAATATTTTTTTCTCTATCGAAAGTAAAAACGTGGAAGTCCAATCTTCAAGCCAACTGACTCAAAAGAAATGCGTGCCTTGTGAAGGCGGCGTTGAACCATGCACGCTCCCCTTCGTCGCCGAACAGCTGGCATTGCTCGATGGATGGGAGTTAACCGAAGACAAATTGAAGATCACCAAGAAATGGACGATGAAGAATTTTGTCGAAGCGTTGGCGTTTTTCAATCAGGCCGGTGAAGTGGCGGAAGCTGACGCCCATCATCCGGACTTGCACTTGGAAAGCTACCGCAACGTTCGAATTGAAATCTGGACGCACGCCATTGGCGGCCTGAGCGAGAACGACTTCATTCTTGCCGCGAAAATCGATGGCATAAATTAGTCGCCTGCCGGCAATGGGTGGGCGGTCTGTCTCGTCACTTGGCACTCACATCAGGGTAAAATGTGCTCCACGTTGGCAGGTTTTTAAACTGCCAACAGTTGACTGCCAACGGTTGGCTCTTGATGGAACCGCTAATTCTCGATCGCAGGACCTTCCCACGGCTGTGGATCGACACCGTCAAGAAAACTTGACAATCCGCGGTTACGGTACGGTTGCTGAAGCTTGCGGACCGCTTTGGATTCGATTTGACGGACGCGTTCGCGAGTCACAGAAAAAATCTTGCCGACTTCTTCAAGAGTGTAAGAGTATCCGTCGGCTAAGCCGTAACGCAAACGCAGGATTTCTCGCTCCCGATAATTCAGGTGTTCCATTGCTTCTTCAATGCGAACTTTCAGCGCCGCTTGATGAGTCTCATAGAGCGGATCATCGTCACGGTAGTCTTCAAGGAACTCTCCGAAGAAGCTGTCATCACTGTCGCCGACTGGCTGGTCGAGCGATAACGGTGTGCGAGACATTTTCATGATCACACGCGTATCGTCCAGCGACAGATTGGCTCGTTCGGCAGTCTCTTCAGGCGATGGCTCGCGTCCCAGTTCCTGCACAAGGTCACGCATGACCGCACGGACTTTGCTCATCGTATCGATCATGTGAACCGGTACGCGAATGGTACGGCTCTGGTCGGCAATGGCTCGTGTGATCGCTTGGCGAATCCACCACGTCGCGTAAGTCGAGAATTTATAACCGCGTTGATGTTCAAATTTGTCCACGGCTCGCATCAGGCCGGTGTTGCCTTCCTGAATCAGATCCAGAAAACTGAGGCCTCGGTTACGGTATTTCTTTGCAATCGAGACAACCAGACGGAGGTTGCCCGCGGACAGGATTCTCTTAGCCGCGTCTTGGACTTGGTGCAACTGTTTGGTCTTACCGATCCGTCGATCAAGCGTCGCAGGGCTTTCAAACGTCTGCAGCATCAACGAGTTCAATTCGGCTTTGATTTCAGAGCAAGGCGAGCCAACGTAGTTGGGGTCTTTTGCCTTCTGCAACAACTCATGCAGTTGCTTCATACGCGTATTGATCTGTTGCAGCTGTTCAAAAATTGGCTGAAGTTTGCTATATCGCAGGTTGAGTTCTTCAACCAGCAATACGCATTTGTTGCGTCGTCGCGTCAACCGTTCCCATGCGGCTTTGCGAACCTTGGGTGTTTCTGTCTTGCTGATGGCAGCCACAAAATCTAGCTTGTTGGCGATCAGAAGATGTTTAAGCGTTTTCAGGTTAGGAACGATCCGTTTCATGATCCGTTCCTTTTCAGCCTTGTTGGTGACAGAGACCTCGATCGTGCGATCCAGACGAAGTTGCTTCAACGAGACTTTCAGCAGCGCGTCGTAGGCGCCTTTGAGCATAAAGTCTGTGGCCAGCATGGTATTGCGAAATTCAAAACGGGCTTTGTCAATCTTCGTCGCCGCATCAACTTCTTCGTCGCGTGTCAACAACGGAATACGGCCCATCTGCATCAGATACATACGCACTGGATCGTCAACGGCTGATTCGTCCGAGCGATCTGCAAACACCGACTCTGCTGCCGAGTCTGTTTTTGAATCGAGGCCGGCGCTCTTGTTGCCGAGAGATGCAGAGATCTGTTTAGTTTTTGCCATGTTGGGCTCCGTGGGAGTTCGATTGATGCAATCGTTGAGTAGCACGGAGGATGCCAATATGAGCAGAGGGTGGTAATGGGCGGGGATGAACAGGTATTTTTTCGGGAAAGGACCAGAAAACAAGGGGAATGCTCGGTGCGACCATGCTCAGCTTAACAGACGCGCCCCCCGACGCGTGTTTCACAAAAGCAACGTCGATCCGGCGCGCAGACACATCATGGTTGTTTTTTCACGACATTTGGTTGGGGGCTCGATGCACCGCGTGGAACACAGCAACAGCGGATTGGGGGCTTTCCGCATCACTGGCGGTGTGAAAAGAAATAAGGCGGACAGTTTATTATCTCTGAATAAATTCCTTTGACTTGGAAGGAAGTTGACCTAAGTTTCGGGAGCCTGCTTGTGCTGGGGAGCAACGAGCTAGGTTGACGGTAAGGATTGGCTCGGATGCCAAAGGGGCCTTGCCGTCTTTTTTTATGCGCCAAGGTTTATCTTGATCCGCTTGGGGTACCCCCATCGTTCGGATATCCGTAGTTGGATTCGGCCGTAGTTGGACTCGTCCTTAATCGGAGTCGCCCTGCTTCACAACGCCTTGCTCTGAAGCCATCGGGTTCCGCTGAATCCGGCTGGCTGGTGAAAGAAACTCCGGCGTTTTCAGTGAACGCCCTAGGCATTCGAAGCTATCCCCTAGAGGCTGTCGATCGTCCAGTCCAAACCGATGTCAAAATTGACGGCGGAATGCGTCAATGCACCGATGCTGATCCGGTCGACGCCAGTTTTGGCGATATCGCCAATCGTCTCCAGATTCACGCCACCAGAAGCCTCCAAAAGCACGCCGGGAGCCGCCTCATTGCGGCGGTTTACTGCGTCGGTCAGTTGCTGGTTAGTCATATTATCCAGCAGAACGATATCTGGTTTTGAGGGCAATGCGCGCTCGAACTGCTCTAAGGTATCGACCTCCAGCTGCACCACCGTCTGCGCCCCGTTGGGCAGCGTGGCTTGATGAGCCTCTACCCAGTCCCGGGCAAGCTGTAACCCTTCCATGATGGCGTCTTGGGATTCTTTATTCCACGCCCGATAAAATGCCAAATGGTTGTCTTTGATCATGACCGCGTCATACAGACCCATTCGATGGTTGGCACCCCCGCCGCAGGCGACCGCGTATTTTTCCAGACGTCGATAGCCTGGCGTCGTCTTGCGCGTGTCTAGGACTTTCACATGAGTGTCTTTGACCCGTTCGGTGAAACGTGCCGCCAGAGTGCTGATGCCGGAAAGCCTGCACATAAAATTAAGACACGTGCGTTCCATCGTCAGGATCTGATGAGCTGAACCACGGAAGGTTGCAATTTTGTCTCCGGGCTGAACTTGGTCGCCATCGTTGACGTGACAGTCGAGCTCCAGATCGGGGGCCAGAGTCGAGATGGCCAGTCTCGCGATCTCTACGCCGCAAATGATGCCTGACGCGCGACTAACAAACGACGCCGACGCGGTTGCGGCAACGGGAATGACCGATTGTGTTGTGCAGTCCACTGCATTTTCCAGCGTCGGGCTGCCCGTATCTTCGGTCAGCGCCATCGCCAGCAGTTTCAAACAATCCGCTTGGGTGGCGTCGTCGAATGCGGGGCGCCGGTTCAGATAGTTCTCGATTTTCGTCCAAATTTGATCTCGGATCTCGTTGAAGCACGTCTGCTTTTCTTCGTCGGAGCCGGTGGCGTCAGCCGGATCTTCGAAGGGCCAATGAAGAAGTTGTTTTGCCCCCGGCCAGACAGGACAAGCGTCTTTCGCATTGCCGCAGACGGTGACGACCAAGTCGAAATCTTGATCGACAAACGGATCCGATGATTTGCTCTCCAAACTTTCGGTCGGTAGCCCTTTTTCGTTCATCGCGACGATCGACATTGGATGGACGTAACCGCTTGGTTTGGATCCGGCGGAAACGGCTTGCCAACCAAGTCCCTTTTTTTGGCTGATAGAGTTCCAGATCACTTCGGCCATCTGGCTGCGGCAGGAATTTCCGGTGCAGAGAATCAGTACGCGTTTTGTCATAGGTGGTTTTCGGTTTTCGGTTTTCGGGGCGGTGCGCTATTCGGGTTTGCCGACGTCGAGTGCATACCCGCAGAGTAAATCTTCCACACGGTTGTAGACACGTTCTCGGGCGGTCGCTGCCCATGGCAGAATCTTTTCGTCCAACGGTTCGAGGCCGATGCGTTTCAAAACGCCGTTCATTCGTTTTACCGCGCCTTGGTCGCTTAGGTAATCAAAAATGTAGCGTTCCTTGACAAAACTGGCCATTGCTGGAACCAGTTTGTCAGTGGGGCGTGTCGCAAACTGGTTGATGGAACGCTGTATTTGAGTCGCATCGGCGTCAGCGACTATTTCGTAGTATCGTTCAAGTTGGCCAGAGAATTTTTTCTGCAGGAACGAGTCGAGGAACATTTCGACCATTACGTGTGCCACAAAGCCGGAACGCATGCCATGTTCGCTGCCGTATATTTCTCGGATTTCAATCGCAAGTTTCATCTCGTGGTCGCGGAACACGCTCGACGTATGGAACCAGTAATCGTCGCGGTGGTGCCGAACAACGCCTTGGGCCAGTTCGGCCAAAACTGAATCTTCATGGTCGATGAAGGGGGTAGCGCGTTTTTCTCGAAGTCGGCACTTTCTGTCTGCGGCCGCCATCCAGTCGGGAAGACTCGTGCCAATCGCAAATAGTGGACGATCGAGAAACGGTAAGGCGTGGGCAAAACTGTTCATGGAAGCTTTCGTAGTGCAAGCGTCTCGCTTGCGATCGAAATTTACAAGCGGGACGCTTGTCCTACGCTGGGCAAGCGTCTCGCTCGCGATCGAAATTTACAAGCGGGACGCTTGTCCTACGCTGGGTAAGCGTCTCGCTTGCGATCGAAATTTACAAGCGGGACGCTTGTCCTACGCTGGGCAAGCGTCTCGCTTGCGATCGA
>CALKXO010000383.1 GCA_938003615.1 uncultured Pirellulaceae bacterium
AAAGCGCTGCGCGACGATGTCGGCAACACCTCATTTAGTAATTGTTCTGGCAAATTCGACAATGCTCGCGCGGCCTCGACTCGCAATCGCCATGACTCAGTTGTTTCCAACAAGCGTCCCAACGCCTCTGCGGTCGGCTTAGTCCGACTGACTGCTTGATTGACAGCCGCCGGAGAACCCGATGCCTGTGCGGGACCAACAGCCGCGTTCAATTCAGTTTCCAGTCGCGTAATCGCGGCCGAGGCAATTTTGAGATCCGCGTCGTTCAACAATCGCCGAGCTATTTTGATTTGCGACTCCGTACTGTCACTCTGGTCCCCCGTCGGCACCGACAGCACATCCAGTGCAGTAGCGCGAAAGAGTGCAGGATTCCGAATGTCTTTGGCCAATGCAATCAGAGTAGACTCTGCATCATCGTTACTGTTCGACCGATCCAAAATAGTCGATTGAGCCGTACTGAGGTCCGCATAGTAGGCGGTTTTGATGGGTGATGTTTCAGCCGGATACCATTTTTGCGTCGCGACGACCATCTCTCGATCAAGTTTACGCAATGTCGCTTCGGCGTCTTGGTCACCGCTTTCAACAGCCGTTACTAGATCGAGGTAAGCGTTGGGCGTATGAACGGCTGCGGATTGGTCTTCGCTTTCGATTCCTAAATGACATCCTGTACAGGCGTTAGGAGTGTTTAGACTCAGACTCAGGTCCGGTCGGGGAACTCGAAAACTGTGATCGCGACGGGAATCGACATCCATATAAGTCGTCGCCGGCATGTGACAATTGACACACGCCGCTCCAGCGGTGCCCGGCTTGTGATGATGATGAGCCTCGGTGTCATACTTGCCTGCCGGATGCTGGTGGCATGATGTGCAAACTTGATTTCCGGTGTGGATCAAATTCGCCGAGTGCGGATTGTGGCAATCGCTGCAGCGGATGCCGTTGTGAAACATCTTGCTTTGCAGAAACGAACCGTAAACATAATCCTCATCGCGAATCTGACCGTCGGCGTGATAGACGGGGACGTTCAGCAACTGTAGCGCGTAGTAGTCATCAAAATTACACCCCGGCACAAATCCCTCTCGTACAACTGCTCGGCGGGAATGACACGGCGCACACGATTGGACTTGCGCTAAATTTGATGGCGTCTTGAGTACGGCCAATCCCTTCCCATGCTGGCGATCCCAGAAAAGACTGCTGCCGCTGGCCAGTTCCACATGCAAACTTGCCGGCCCATGACACGCCTCGCAGCTAACATCGATCTCCGAGAACGTTGTCTTGTACTCGTTGGTCAGCAACTGATAGTTCTTCTGCAGGTTGGTACTGTGACATTCGGCACACGACGTGTTCCAGTTCTGAGTCACCCCTGTCCAGTGTAGTGGGTCGGTAACGTCCAGTTTCTCTTTCACGTCTGGCGGCGACAGAAAAAACCACTTTGCGTTCTCTGTGTCCCACGAGACGCGCAGGACCTGAACGCGTCCAATCTCGTTTTCGTTGGCGGACTGAGGCCGCTCGATCTCAACCATGTACTGCTGCAGAGGCTCGACGCCGAAAACGTATTTGACTTCGAAGTCCTGCATCTGGCCGTCGGGGCCCTCGGTATTGATCATGAACCGATCGCCGTCGCGAAACATGCGCGACACGATGCCATAGTGCTCCAGCGTCACATCGCCAAAATCGCCCAACACGGTATCTTCGGTGGCAAGATCCATCGCCAGGTCGTGGTGCGAACCGACGAACTCTTGACATTGTTGCTGGTGACAATCGGCGCAGCTACTGCGGCCGACGTACTTCCGTCCGTCTTTTTCATCAACGGTGCTGTACCAGTCGGCTGCCACGTATCCCGCGACCATCGCAACTAAGACGATAGCAATCAGGATCAACTTGGAGAATTTCATATCTTTGTTTGCGTTTCCAAAATTCAACGGCTTGCCGACAATCGGTCTGTTACGTTAAATAAACTTAACATTCTAGTCGGCTTTTCGCTACTGGCGAGCCTGCGCGGCATAACGTCTCAGGGGTAAATCCTTACTTAACCAGCATCCTATGATGCAAAGCATGAAAACCACATCAACTCTCAAGTAAGTAACGAGGCGAGTTCGATGGATCCGAATAGATCCGCTGCGAAGACGGCACCAGAAAAATCGGCGGTTGTATTTTCCATGGCCGACCTACTTTGGATTAGTATCGCGGTGGCTACTGCTTGTGGCTACATGAATATCCATGGAACGGTCACTGTCGCGAACCTAGGTGGAACATTTATCTACGCTTCAATTTGCATCGGCATTCCAGTGCTGATCATGTGGTTCGCTTCCTTGTCGAAGTGCGAAACCGGCCCCCAAATAATTGTTTCGATCTCAACTATCACGGGCGTGCTGTTTTGGTTTTACCTGAAACCACTTATTGGTTGGTACACGCCGTTACTTTTTGCAGCACTGCTCATTGCGTTTTACGCGTTCCGACACTTCGAACCGCGTCCATCGTTGGCATTAATCAAAGGAGTTGCGTCCAGCTTGGTCTTCGCAATCTTTCTCGGAATGCAGCTTGATGCTTTCTGGCCGACATATCGTGTCGCCAGACTTCTTGAAGCGCGAGAAGCATTCCCGGTGGTCGATATCTCGGATCGAATCGCGATGCCATTCGCTCCGGTCCCATTGCCGTCAAAAGATAAGAAGGAACAAGATGACAGCATTGCAGAGACGATCAAGTTCAACGAAGACGTTAACTCAAAGTACTCCGAAGCGTCAGTTCCTTGGGGACGCACCTTCAGCCTGAAAAGGCTGCATGATGCAAATCACGAGCGTTTCATCAGAGCACAGGGCTTCGGAATGATCAGGATGCCGTTTCTTGGTACAGATCATCTTGATTACGCGGCTTTAGAGGACACTGCATTTGACTCGCGGACACCAAACCGCTGGAATCTTGGCATTGAGGATGATCTGTATCTCAATGTTTCACAACCTCTCCAGCCAACTGATCAAAGAACGGCGCTTAAGCAACTTTACAGTACCTTTTTCCCCGAAGCTTCTCTTGGAAACACATTAGAAAAGGGTAAGTCCGTTGGTTTCGAGCCACATGGCTTTCGCCAATCAGTGGGGTTCAAATTGGTACACGACACCTCACCTCAAACTGGCACCTCACCTCAAACTGCACCCGAGACCTATGAGCTAAAAAAGTTGGAATTGATCAGCATTCTTAAGCACTCGCCGTCTCGCGCCTACGTGTTAGACCATCTCCCTCGCATGGACCAACTTTCCAGTGACGATGCAGTCACACGTGAACTGACGCTCTTCGAACAACGTTCAATGGAGCGTCTGATTGCTGGCGAAACACTTGTTGTTGATGACTCGGGCGACACATTGAAGATGGTCGGTGCGCTACGCGCAATTGACCAATGCAACGATTGCCACAGTAGCCAGAAGCATGATTTGCTCGGCGCGTTCACGTACGAATTCGAGTCCACCGACAATGGCTTCAAGATGCCTGGCTTCAATTGAGCTCACGTCTAATTAATGGCACTCATTTTAGAATGTCATCATTAGCATCCAGCTGTTCTTTGGATCGCTTCATGGTAGCCGATCTCGCCAGAGATTGGAGAGTTTGCCTGTAAGGCATCCAAAGTCTGGCGACTTCGGCTACGCTAAATTGGTGTCGAAGATCTGAAGTGAGCGGCATTCGGCTCACACCGGCTCACGCCTAATGGTACTCACTTTAGAGTGTCATCATTAGCGTCCAGCTGTTCTTTAGATCGCTTCATGGTAGCCGATCTCGCCAGAGATTGGAAAGTTTGCCTGTAAGGCATCCAAAGTCTGGCGACTTCGGCTACGCTAAATTGGTGTCGAAGATCTAAAGTGAGCGGCAT
>CALKXO010000384.1 GCA_938003615.1 uncultured Pirellulaceae bacterium
ATTTTGCAGGAGCTGTTGACCGTGAAATCGGATGACGTGGAAGGCCGAACCAAGATCTACGAATCGATGGTCAAAGGCGAAAACACACTCGAGGCCGGCACACCTGCTAGTTTCGACGTGTTGACCAACGAGATTCGCGGCCTTGCCCTGAACATGCAACTGGAAAAACGACGCGGCTAATTCCTGCCGCACTCAAGTCCACTCGGCATCTTTGAGATCAACGGGGTGGACTTGGCCCAATTCCGGCCTGCTGATCTGCTGACAACTGCAGCAATTGCAGCGCTTGGCCGGAACAAGATTCGACATTCATTCCCGACACAATCACGAACACGAAATAGGAGCTGGTGAAATATGGCGACTGCCGACCCCACCTACGATCGCATTAACGATTACGCTTCGGTCAAAATCTCTTTGGCGCGTCCCCACGACATCCGTAGCTGGTCGATGGGCGAAGTTAAAAAGCCTGAAACGATCAACTACCGAACCTACCGACCTGAAAAAGACGGTTTGTTCTGTGAGCGCATCTTTGGTCCTGAAAAGGACTGGGAATGCGCTTGCGGTAAGTACCGCGGCATGAAGTACAAGGGCATGATCTGCGATCGTTGTGGCGTGAAAGTCACTCATTCGCGCGTCCGACGTAAGCGTATGGGCCATATCGAACTGGCCGCGCCCGTGGTGCATATTTGGTTCTTTAAGGCGATGCCTTCGCGACTGGGCAACCTGCTGAACATGAAGACCAGCAGCCTTGAGAAGGTGATCTATTTCCAAGACTACGTGGTGACCGATCCAGGCACGACGGATCTTGAGAGACAGCAACTGCTCAGCGAAGAAGAGTATAAAGCTGCTCGCGCTGAATTCGGCGAAGGAAGTTTCCGAGCCAACATGGGTGCCGACGCAATTCGGGATCTGCTGGGCGAACTGGATCTTGTTTCTCTTTCTGACGACCTGCGTGTTGAACTGGCCGAAACTGGCTCTAAGCAGAAGCGTAAAGACCTAACCAATCGACTGAAGATTGTCGAAGCGATTCGTGACAGCGACAACAAGCCTGAGTGGATGGTACTGGACGTGATCCCTGTGATTCCGCCGGATCTGCGTCCACTGGTTTTGCTGGACTCGGGTAACTTCGCGACTAGCGATTTGAACGATCTTTATCGCCGGATCATCAACCGTAACAACCGTTTGCGGAAATTGGTCGATTTGAACGCGCCGGAAGTCATTATCCGCAACGAGAAGCGTATGCTTCAGCAGTCGGTTGACGCGTTGTTTGACAACAACCGTTGTAAGCGACCGGTTCTCGGTTCAAGCAATCGTCCGCTGAAATCTTTGACCGACATGATCAAGGGTAAGCAGGGGCGTTTCCGTGAGAACCTGCTTGGTAAGCGCGTCGATTACTCGGCCCGTTCGGTGATTGTTGTTGGTGCTCGTCTGAAGCTGCATCAGTGTGGACTGCCCAAGAAGATCGCACTGGAACTGTTCCAGCCGTTCATCATTCGCAAATTGAAAGAGCTCGGTCACGCCGACACGATCAAGTCCGCCAAGAAAATGCTTGAGCGGAAGGACGAGGAGGTTTGGGATATCCTTGAGCAGGTCATTCGGAACCATCCGGTGATGCTTAACCGTGCTCCGACGTTGCACAGGATGGGTATTCAGGCCTTCGAACCGACGCTTGTGGAAGGCAACGCGATTCACTTGCACCCGCTGGTTTGTAAAGGGTTCAATGCTGACTTCGACGGTGACCAGATGGCGGTTCACTTGCCGCTTTCCATCGAAGCCCAAGTAGAAGCTCACACGCTGATGTTATCGACGAACAACATTTTCGCGCCGTCCAATGGACGTCCGATTATGAGTCCGTCTCAGGACACGGTGATGGGTTGTTACTACATCACATTGATGTTGCCGAACCAAAAAGGCGAGGGAATGGTCTTCTCCTCTTTGGACGAAGCCGATCATGCGTTCGCGCAGAATGTGATCGACCTGCATGCCAAAATTAAGGTCCGCATTGCCGAAGGGCGATACATCCGAACTGGCGAAGATGAGAAACGCATCCCTAGCCAGATCATTGAAACGTCTTATGGCCGCATCATGTTCAACATGATGTTGCCTGAGGGAATGGACTTCTACAACTATCCACACAAAAGTGGTGACTTGGCGACGGTGATTTCCGACTGTTACCAAGGGCTGGGTCGTCGTGAGACGATTGGCTTGCTGGATGACATGAACCAGTTGGGTTTCCGCGAGAGTACTCGATCAGGTCTGTCGTTTGCGACTGACGATCTGGTGACTCCAAGTGAAAAGGAAACCATTATCGCCGAAGCAGAAAAAGACGTCATCAAGCTTCGTAAGCACTACGAACGTGGTGTGATTACCGAAAAAGAGCGTTACAACCAAGTGCTGGAAAAATGGACGCATGCACGTGAAGCCATTACTGGCGTCATGATGCAGGCCATGAAGGATGATGATCGTGGCGGCATGGGATACGTGAACCCGGTTTATTTGATGGCTCACTCCGGTGCTCGTGGTGGTGTCGAACAGATTCGCCAGCTGGCTGGTATGCGTGGTCTGATGGCCAAGCCAACCGGTGAGATTATCGAGACGCCGATTAAGGCGAACTTCCGCGAAGGTCTATCGGTGCTGGAATACTTTTCGTCTACGCACGGTGCACGAAAAGGTCTGGCCGACACGGCCCTTAAGACAGCTGACTCGGGTTATCTAACTCGTAAATTGGCGGATGTCGCGCAAAACGTGGTGGTCACAATGGAAGATTGTGAAACCACTCAGGGGATCACCAAAGGTGTTATTTTCCGCGGCGAGCAAGTTGAAGTTCGATTGGCGACAGCGATCAATGGGCGCGTCTCACGCCAGAACATCGTCAATCCAATTACTGATGAAGTGGTTGTTGCCGAATCGCAAATGATCACCCCGGAAATCGCCAAGAAAATTGAAGACATGGGGCTTGAGAAGATTCAGGTCCGCAGCCCGATGACTTGTGACGCCCCGCTGGGTGTGTGTCGCAAATGTTACGGGATGGATATGTCGACTGGAGATATGGTCGAAGAGGGCATGGCCGTCGGTATTATCGCGGCTCAGTCGATCGGTGAACCGGGAACTCAGTTGACAATGCGTACGTTCCACATCGGTGGTGTGGCCAATACTTCGACCGAGAAAAACGAAGAGCGTTGTAACAAGGGCGGAATTGCAAAACTGATCCGCATGCGATCGGTTGTTAATGGTGATGGCGACACGGTGGTTCTTAATCGTAATGCTGAAATCGCGATTTGCGATGACCGTGGCCGTGAATTGGAATCACACAAGATTCCTGCCGGTGCGACGCTGGCAGTTACCGATGGCGGAAAAGTCAAAGCCAAGGGCGTGCTTTGTCGCTGGAACCCATTTGCTGCTCCGATTCTTTCGGAAGTTGCTGGTAAGGTACGCTTCGAAGATATCATCGAAGGTGAAACGATGCAGATGGAGCAGGAAGCTTCTGGTACCATCCGCCGCACGATTATCGACTTCAAAGGCGACCTGCATCCGCAGATCGTCATCGAAGACAAAGACGGGAACGCACTGGACGTTTATTACCTGCCAGAGCGAGCCAACATTACAGTTAAAGAAGGTGCGAAGATCACCACCGGAACCGCAGTTGCGGAAACCCCTCGTGAAGCCTCAGGGATTTCGGACATCACCGGTGGTCTACCTCGTGTTACTGAGATCTTCGAAGCTCGTAAGCCAAAGGATCCGGCAGTGATGGCCGAGATCGATGGAACCGTCGAACTGGGCGATAAGAAACGCGGCAAGCGTACCATCATCATCCGCAGCGAAAGCGGCCTTGAGGTAGAGCACTTGGTGCCACCGGGAAAACGTTTCTTGGTTCACTCGGGCGATATCGTGACGGCCGGTCAGCAGTTGATCGACGGACCATTGGTACCACACGATATTTTGCGTGTCTCGGGAGAAGAGGCTGTTCAGCAGTACCTTGGGCATGAGATTCAGCAGGTCTATCGCAGCCAGCGTGTGGAGATCAACGACAAGCACGTTGAGATCATCATCGCGCGGATGCTGCGTAAGGTGAAAGTTGAATCGGCGGGCGACAGCGATATGCTGCCTGGCTTGATCTGCGATCGCTTTGAATTCCAGACCGTCAATGAAGAACTTGCCAAATGCGTCAAGATCACCGATAAAGGCGACAGTGATTTGAGCAAAGGGCAAGTCGTGGCACGCGACGTGTTCGAAGAAACCAATGCCAAGATCGAAACGCTCGGCGGAAAGCCGGCTAAGGCGAACAAGCCTCGTCCGGCGACTCACAGCACGCAGTTGCTGGGAATCACCAAGGCTTCGGTTCAGAGCTCCAGCTTTATCTCGGCGGCCAGTTTCCAAGAGACGACCAAGGTTCTGACCGAAGCGGCATTGGCCGGTAAGGTCGATAACTTGGTTGGTCTTAAAGAGAACGTGATTCTGGGCCACCTGATTCCTGCGGGAACAGGTTTCCGGACCTTCCAAGATTCGGAGGTTCAGTACAACCTCGAAGCGATGCGAGAAGCGGCGGCACAGCCGACTCAATCGCTCGAAAGCAGTTTCCCACTTTTGGAATCGGCGACTTCAACAAATCCGCTTGCTGATGATGCAGCAGCTTCGAAGCCTGCCGAACTTCCAAATGACTTCCTCAGCACCATGGCAGCATCTGCTTCACTGGGTGAACTTGGCGCTGAAGTGGCGGGCGACGGTGCAGCGGCTCAGGCAAGCTCCGGGCTGGCCGGTGGAGACGTTTCCACAATGTCTGATCCGCAGTCACTGGCCGGTGATGACTTTACGAAGATCGAGGGAGTCGGACCAAAGATTGCAGAGTTATTGAACGCAGGTGGCATCACCTCGTTTGCACAACTTTCACAAACGCCGCCTGACCATATCAAATCGGTTCTCAATGCCGGTGGACCAAGCTACGCCAATCATGATCCGGGCACTTGGCCGGACCAGGCAATGTTGGCCGCCAGCGGTGAATGGGATCAGCTGAAGGATTGGCAAGACCAATTGATCGGTGGGAAGATGACCGAAGGCATGACGAACCCAGTGGCTACGTCAGACGCGGAGGGAATGACTTCTCTGATGGCGGCTGATTCAGCAGCACCGGTTGTTCCGGCAGCACCGGTCGCTCCAGCAGCTACCGATGACTTGACCAAGATTGAGGGCGTTGGTCCTAAGATTGGTGAATTGTTGGGTGCGGGTGGGATCACTTCTTTTGCTCAATTGGCCAGTACGCCGACTGAGCAGGTTCAGTCGATTCTCAATGCCGGTGGGCTTGCCTCCCATGACCCGACCACTTGGGCTGCTCAAGCTCAGATGGCTGCCGATGGAAAATGGGACGAGCTCAAGGTTTGGCAGGACGAACTGGACGGAGGTAAGGAAATCACCAAGGACGACCTGACCAAAGTTGAAGGTGTCGGGCCAAAGATCGCGGAACTGTTGAACGCTTCTGGCATCAACAGCTTTAAGACTTTGGCTGGAACGACTGCAGTTCAGTTGCGTGCCGTTCTTGACATGGCCGAGGGCAATTTTGCTGCTCATGACCCTACCACATGGCCTCAGCAAGCTCAGATGGCTGCTGAAGGCAAATGGGAAGAGCTCCAGAAATGGCAGGATGAGCTCGACGGAGGTCGTGCTTAACCGAAGAAGTAAAAGAGGAAACGAGCCGGTGATCTGGCCGGCTTGTTGAGATTTGGACTGATATACTGCCCAAGCCCCGGTTCTAAAAGCCCCGTTTTTGGGAATGCCGGCGACTTGATGATTTCCCGCCAGCGGGGCTTTTTCTAGCCTCCTTGACAGGTTTGCCTGTTGTTGGTGGATTCGATGGCAGCAATGTCCGATTTAGAGGTTGACAGTTTTTGAGACATCACTATTTTTATAGGCTTCCACTTAGATCAATTTGCCGAGCTTTAAATGCTCGACACGTCCGGAAAAAATACGAATGCCAACGATTAACCAGCTGATTCGCAAACGCCGCAAGCAAAAGCGAAAATTCACAAAATCTCCAGTACTTGAGAAATGCCCGCAAAAACAGGGTGTTTGCCTCAACGTGCGGACTATGACGCCGAAGAAGCCGAACTCGGCGCTCCGGAAGATCACGCGTGTTCGTCTTTCAAACGGCAAAGAAGTCACGGTATACATCCCGGGCGAAGGCCACAACCTGCAGGAGCACTCGATTGTTCTTGTTCGTGGCGGTCGTGTACGTGACCTTCCTGGTGTTCGTTACCAGGTTGTTCGTGGTACTCAGGATACGCTGGGCGTTGAAAAGCGTAAGCAATCCCGCAGCCGTTACGGTGCGAAGAAGGGCTAACCCCTTTCGCACGTTTTGTTGAACGATCACACACACATTTTTTTGAAACCAATTTGTCATGGGTAGAATTACCTCCAGCCGCTCTCAGTTGCGACCTGATCCGAAATTTGATTCACTGCTGGCCAGTAAATTCATCAATTGCCTTATGTGGGACGGCAAGAAGTCTATCGCTCAAGGTGTCTTCTATCGCGCATTGGACGAGATGAAGAAACGCATTCCTGATGTGGAGCCGATCGAAGCCTTCACGCAAGCCGTTGAAAATGTGAAGCCGTACATCGAAGTGCGCTCGAAGCGCGTCGGTGGTGCTTCTTATCAGGTGCCGATGCAGGTCAGTCGTGCTCGTCAGCAATCGTTGGCAATCCGCTGGATCTTGAATGCGGTGCGCGACAAGAAAGGTCGCCCGACGCACATGCGTTTGGCTGACGAATTGGTCGCTGCATACAACCGCGAAGGCGTTGCAATGACCAAACGCGACAACACGCACAAGATGGCAGATGCGAACAAAGCGTTCGCTCACTTTGCTTGGTAAAACGAAATCAAAAACCGCTTTGAGAACTTGTTCCAAGGCGGTTTTTTTATGCGCTGTCAGAATGTAAATTCTCAGACCTGATGTTGAATCCCTTTCCTCATCCCAATTAGTTCGTTGTCCCCAATTCATTGGCCCCACCATGGCTCGTAAACTTCAAAACCTTCGCAACATCGGGATCATTGCGCACATCGATGCTGGCAAGACGACCGTCACCGAGCGCATGCTGTTTATTTCCGGCAACAAGCATCGCGTAGGAAAAGTAGACAGCGGGACGACCACGACTGATGACGACGCCGAGGAGCAGGACCGTGGGATCACGATTTACGCTGCCTGTGTGACGTTCGACTGGAAAGACGTTCACATCAACCTGCTCGATACGCCTGGACACGTGGACTTTACCGCCGAGGTTGAGCGCAGTTTACGCGTGCTTGATGGGGCGGTGGTTGTGTTCAGCGCACGTGAGGGCGTTGAGGCACAAAGTGAAACCGTTTGGCGGCAGGCGGACAAATACGACGTGCCGCGCGTAGCCTTTATCAATAAGCTGGATCGAGAAGGGGCCGATTTTACGCGCGTGCTTGGCGAGATGAAGGATCGCCTTGGGGCGACACCAGTACCAATCCAAATGCCCGTCGGTATGGGGCCGGCCCACGTAGACAACCCATTTCGTGGGATCATCGATCTGATCAAGATGCGGATGATGACGTTTGAAGAAGAGGGCAAGAACCTAAAGGAAGGTCCGATTCCCGAAGAGCTGTTGGATGAGGCTCAATTCGCGCGAGCCGAGATGCTGGAGAGCCTCTATCCGCTTAGCGACGAAATGATGGAACTGGCGTTGGGAGAAGAAGACATCTCCAACGAGCTAGTTCGTAAAGTCCTTCGCAAAGGAACTTTGGAACGTATTATTCAACCAGTCGTCTGTGGTTCGGCACTGCACGGGATTGGCGTTCAGGGAGTCTTGGACAGCGTGAAATACTATCTCCCGAGTCCACTCGAGCGTCCGCCCGTGATTGGGACGCACCCGAAAAAAGAAAAGGTCACTGAAACTCGCAAGCCGAACGCCAAGGAGCCTTTTTCGGCGCTGGTTTTCAAGATCCTTCCAGCGAAAACCGGCGACCTCTATTGGGTGCGCATTTACTCTGGCGAATTGACGGGGAACTCGCGCGTTTATTGCAGCGGCCAAGACAAAAAGGAAAACGTGGCTCAGCTGTGGCAGATTCACGCCACGCGCAAAGACCGCGACGGGCAGATTGCCTCCGTCGGTACGGGCGAAATCGTTGGCTTGATTGGCCCGCGTTTTGCCGTGACCGGAGACACGCTGTGTGACCAAAAATCGCCGATCTTGCTGGAGGCGATTGAGTTCCCCGAGACCGTGATCGAGATGGCGATCGAGCCCGAATCGACTGGTGAGCGCGATAAGCTGGCCGACGTGCTCGAGTTGCTCAAGCGGCAGGACCCGACTTTTAAGGCAAAGGAAAACGAAGAGACCGGGCAGACGCTGATTTCCGGGATGGGCGAATTGCACCTAGAGGTGATCAAGAACCGGCTGCTGCGCGATTTTAAACTCAAAGTGAAGGTTTACAAACCGCGCGTATCGTATCGAGAGACGATCAGCCAGAAAATCGAGGTCACGGGTAAGTGCAATCGATTGGTCAATGGGCAGCAGTTGTTTGCAAAAATCAAGTTGCGTATGGAACCGGATGACAAAACCGAATCGGGCGTCGCCCTTCGCAGCCAGCTGCCGGTCGGTTCGATGCCGATGGAGATGGTGCAGATCGTTAAGGACGAGATCAAGGCACGCGGCGAAAGCGGCGGTCCAATTGGGAGTTTCCCGCTGGCGAAAATGAAGGTCACATTACTCGACGCCGAAGCGACTGAGGAATCAACGCCGATGGCGTTTTCGATCGCTGCGGGTGAGGCGTTCGAAGAGGCCCTAGAAAAAGCCGCTCCGATCATGCTTGAACCGGTCATGAAGTTGACCGTGACGACACCGGAAGAGTACTACGGCGACTTCGTCAGCGATCTGGCTCAACGCCGCGCCCAGATCGTCAGCACCGACACGCATGTTGGGTTTACGAAAATCGTTGCCCATGCTCCGTTGGCAGAACTGCTCAGTTACTCCAACACCATGCGTAGCCTAAGTCAGGGCAGGGCAGGGAGTTCGATGGAGCCGCTGGCGTATCTAGAAGCGCCAGAAGAAGTGAAAAAGCAGTTCGAGATGTAGCTGTTCCATTAAAAACGGCTGGCATTTTGGCGCCAGCCGTCTTCAATGACTAATTCGGTAATTCAATTTCAGTCAAAACGGCTTATTGATTTAACTGATTATTGATTTTCTTCGTCATCCCCGTTGCCACCGAGTACTAGATCGTCTCCGGGACCACCGAACAAAATATCATCGTTGTTCCCTCCGCGCAGTTCGTCATCGCCATCGCCGCCAAAGAGTTCGTCCTCGCCATCGGCGCCAAAGAGTAAGTCGATGCCCTCGTTGCCGAACAACCGGTCGTTGCCGAAGCTGCCCGCGAGACGGTCATTGCCGGTTCCACCGGCGATTGAGTCGTTGCCTTCATTGCCGCGAGCAAAATCATCTCCAGCGCCGGCGTTGATCGTATCGTTACCGGTGTTACCAAAGATAATGTCGTTGCCCCCACGGCCATTGAGCAGGTCGTCGCCAGTTCCGCCGATGAGGATGTCAGCTCCGGATCCGCCGACCAGCGTATCGTTGCCTTCAAGACCATTGAGCATTGTGGGGGCGCGAACCAGTCGCTGTCAACGTATCGTCGTTTGACGAACCAACCAGACGTTCGATGCCGGTAAACACTTCGGTCACCGTACCATGTTCGGCCGTCCCGGATCCGTCATCATTGACCCGCGCCGTAACGCCTACGTCAACACCTTGGAATGAGTTGGTGTCAAAACCAAGTCCGCCATCGATCGAGTCGGTGCCCCCGATTCCGACAAAGAAATCGTCTCCGTCGCCTCCACGCAAGAAGTCGTCGCCTCCTCCGCCATTGAGGCTGTCGTTTCCATCGCCTCCAAATGCCCTATCATTGCCTGCACCGCCGCGCAGAATGTCGTCACCGTCGTTGCCAATGAGCAGGTCGTTTCCACTACTTCCGTTGAGAATGTCGTTTCCGCCAAGGCCTCTCAGCACAGATTCGAAGTTTCCGCCAGCATTGAGGATGTCGTCATTGTCCGAGCCAGTCAGATGCTCGATGCCTACAAACGATTCGTTGACATCTCCGTGGGAGGCAACGCCAGAACCGCCTTCGTTAACGGTTGCGATGACTGATGATCCAACTCCTTGAAATGAGTTGGTGTCCGTTCCCGCGCCGCCATCGATCGAATCCGTACCGCCGATCCCGACGAAGAAATCGTCGCCGTCATTGCCGTTGAGCGTGTCGTCGCCGGATCCTCCGTTGAGGTTGTCGTTGCCGTTGCCGCCGTTGGCGATGTCATCACCAGCACCGGCGCGAAGAATATCATCTCCGTCACCGCCGTTGAGCGTGTCATTTCCTGCTCCACCATTGAGCATGTCGTCACCAAATCCACCGGAAAGCTCATCGTCTCCGGCACCGCCATTGAGAATGTCATCTCCGTTTAATCCAACGATTTGATCGTCGCCTGCACCGCCTTCAAGGGTGTCATCACCCATTGAACCAACTAGGGTGTCATTGCCGTCACCGCCATTGATGATGTTGTTTTCATCCTCAAATTTCTCCACAAAGACATTGCCGTCACCCGTATCGGCTTCAGGATTCAAAAACACGTTGGCTTGGGTGTCAGGGTCAAGCTCAAACACGTCACCAAAGAAATCACCGCCCGCATCCCGAATCACATCGGTGATGACAGGGCCGCTAGTTCCGGCCGCAGCGTTGTGGATGCTGATTGCGCTAACATCGTCAACTACCGCTTGTCGTATTTGTGAAGTGGTGATTCCGTCGACGCTTATGTCGGCGGAGTAATTAGCGCTTCCATTCTCTTCGGTGATGGTTACGGTTGCTTGACCGGTCGCCTCTGAATCAGAACCGTTGTTGGATACTTGGGCTGAATTGAGGGGCCCGGCCAAAACGACTGTGCGAACTCCATTGAGTGTTGTGTCAGATTGGACCAACAGCTGTCCTCGGATCTCGCCATCGGAGAAAGAGAAATCAGAAGTACGCACGGTCGCGTACAGATTGCCAGCGACGGCCTCAGCGACCAATTGAGAAGGAGACTGCGTTGTCGTCAAAGACGTCAGCGGTTGATCCACGACTGAAAGTGAGAATCCTGTCTCTGTAGTTTCGCCAACTCTGCCGCCTGCGAGCGTGTCATCGCCGCCAATTCCAGAGATGACATCGTCTCCCCGACCACCATCGATGAAGTTGGCCAAATCATTGCCCGTTAGCACGTCGTCGTTGTCAGAGCCATAGAAGTTCTCGATGCCAGTAAAACTTTCGGAGATTGGGCCATACTCAGCGGTACCAGTTCCATCGTTGGCGATAGTCGCCGTAACACCATTGCCCTTACCTGGACCGGCAAACGAATTGGTGTCGGATCCCTCCCCGCCTTCAATGACGTCTGTCCCGCCTCCTCCGGCCAAGAATGTCGTCACCCGCGAATCCTCTAAGAATGTCGTCACCCGCGAATCCTCTAAGAATGTCGTCGTCTCCGCCACCGCGCAGTATATCGTCGCCAGCGTTACCTTCGAGAACGTCTTCGCCCTCTTCGCCTAAAATAAGGTCATCGCCCGCACCACCGGTTAGAATATCATCGCCAAAGCCACCGTTGATTCTAACGCCTGAGGATAACGCTGAAACGTCGATCGTATCGGCGCCAGAGAAACCATCAACGAAGAGACTTTGAGCGATTGATCCACCCGCCGCGCTGGTCGCGGTAAACATGTCGGCAAAATCACCCAGATTGAAGTTCAATGCTTCGATGGTGGAACTCGTGTTGCTGATCAACAAAGTATCATTGGCGACCTGAGTCTGGCTGAGTGTAAAGTTGGAGTTTCCGATCGCGTCAGCCAAAAGTACGATCGCATCTCCACCACCCACTTGAATCTGGAGCGAATTGGCTGTGGGGGCGCTTAAAGTTACGACGTCTAAATCGCCAGCATCGGCCTGAAAAGACAATTGCCCGGCTGTGCCATTTCCATCGAAGTTGTTGAAGAAATCAGAATCGAAACTGACTGACGCGAGCAAATTACGTTGCTCAAGCGCTGCAAACATTAAGAACTGTTTGCGAGGCCTCCGCCGGAGGTTTCCATTTTTGTTCCCGACGACTATTTGGTTGACCTTTGAAATCCAATTGTAATTTTTCATGGAATATCTCCTGTTGTCATAGGGTACGTTAAATATGAGGCGGACGAGAACGGCCAATAACC
>CALKXO010000385.1 GCA_938003615.1 uncultured Pirellulaceae bacterium
AATACTTAATTCAACGCGCCAACCCAACGGTTGGTTCAAAACTTCAAGGAATTTTTTTGTTATTAGACTCGTTTTTTAAAACCTCAGACAGGTTTAACGACAGACACTAACTACGGTAGTCATCAATATTGTAAATACCCAAAGGCTTGTCGAATTTCGCTGCCATCATCGAGGCGTTGTCGTACAACCACGCTTGGCAAACGTCGCGATCGGCGATGGTCCAGTGGTGTTCGCCAACCAACGCAAAGGGGCGTTCGCCGCAACCGGAAATCAACACCGCGTCACCCGGTCGCGCTTGGCTCAGCACCCATTCAATTGCCTTAAAACGATTTGGGATAATCTGAGCAGATTCCGGATTGCGGAAGCCGTCTAAAACTTGATGAATAGGTTCGTAGTCCACCATCGGTTCGGCCGACGTACGTGTGATAACCGTTGCACCGGCCGCTTTTTCGGCTACCTCGCCCAGTAACCGGCGTTGGTGGCTGGACTGCTGAGGATCGGTCGAGCAAACACACCAGACTTTCCCTTTGGTGACTTGTTTCATCGTTCGCAACGCGTTTGCCAATTGAGAAGGGCTGCTTGCCGAATCTACCCATACCCCGAATCGCTGGCCGCATTCAACGCGCTCCATGCGGCCGGGAATCGCACCGCTTGACTCAAGTCCCTTGGCGATCGTTTGAAGGCTGATCCCCAACGACAACCCAACGGCTGTCGCGGCAAGGCAATTGTAAATATGATGGTCGCCAATAATGTCGGTCCGAACAGGAACAGAATCCCCGCCGGCAGTGATCATGAAGACTTGATCACTAACCGTTCGCTCAACGACAAACGCTTTGATGTCTGCATCTTGACGCATGCCAATGGTCAACATTGGCGTATCGAGCTTCTCCATCAAAAAATGAGACTTCGGATCATCTGCGTTGAGAATCGCCAACCCAGTGTCTTTAAGGTGATCAATAATTCGCAAGAACGCGCGACGGTAGTTTTTCCCGTTGCCGTGAAAATTATCAGGGTCGTGGCGAATGTTGGTCAGCACGGCCACGTCGAGTTCGAAGCCCGAAAACGCTCGTTTTGCAAGTGCTTGGCTAGGGATCTCCACCACAGCGTGGTCACACTGGTGTCTCACCATACGAGAAAACTGTTCCGCGATCAGTGGCGGATTGATGCGATTGTTGGGAACAGATTGAGTGTTCTTTCCTAGGTTGACTTCAATGGAAGAAACGAGGCCGGCTTCCCGCGCGTCAGCCTTAAGAACGCTGTGAACCAAATGAGCCGTGACGGTCTTGCCATCGCTGCCACTGATACCGATCGTGGTCAGGCGCGTGCTGGGTGTACCGGCCAACCGGTGACAGATCTCGCCGTAGGCTTGGCGAGTATCCGGGACGATGATTTGCGGTGCGTCGATCGCCAGCAGACGCTCCGTAACCACTGCAGTGGCACCTTTGGCGATGGCCGCCGCGGCATGGTCATGTCCGTCGGACTGCGATCCAACGACGGCAACATACAGGTCACCCTTTTGAACGTCTTCCCAGTGTCCGCAACACGATTCGATGGCAAGCGATTTTTCGCTTCTGTCGCCAATGATTCTTGCGTGCGGAAGAATTTCTTGAACAGAAATTCCGGATGTACTTACAGATGTGATCGGGGTACTCACAAGGCCTCCTTGCCTGGCGGTCGCCAAAGAAAAATCAGTGCGTCTCGGACGCAATTTAATGTCGACTTCCTGTCAACAGAAATGAATTCTCGGGATATGTCGATTCTCGTCAACCCGAATCGGAAACGATATTCTTTAGCTTTATTGGGACTGCCAGCACCCGGCGCTCTGAACTCCTCTGAACCGCTCAGAACCGCTCAGAACCGTTCGAAACTCCTCTGAACCGCTCAGATCGTGCTGCAACGCGCCAGACAAGGTACTCGTTGAGCGTCTTACGGTACGTTAGAATGTTCAGTAAATCAGAATTTGAAATCTTTCTCTAAACATTTCCGCTGCAAACTTTCTCTGCCAATTCTCTCTGCCAATTCTCTCTGCTAACTCAAGTGGCAGGATATTGGATTTGCTACCCATTTTATCAATCGTCTCAATGCCAGTGCTGCGAAAACTAAATCAAACAACTTGCACCACGCGCGCGTGGCTTGTTTTCGTCTTCATGACGATCGTTTCGTTGAATCGCGCTCTGCCCATCGTCGCGCAGGAAGCAACGGTGCCAGATGATGTGCCGGCCTTGGTCGAATTAAGGGACGAAGTTTCTTTCGGTGTTGCAGTAGATGAATCCGCCGGAAAGCTTCGTCGACCGATGGAAGCGCGGCAGGAGAGTTCTCCAGATGCCGGTTCCAACTCCGACGCGTCCAGTGCGTCTGACGCGGACGCTGACGATTTAGTCCGTTTGGAAGAACAAGCGATTAAGCAGGCCGTGGCTTACATCGCCCCATCGGTAGTGAAAATCGAAACACTTGGCGGAGCCGAAGGCAGCGGCCATTCAACTGCGATATGCGTTTCGAACACCGGTTTGTTCCTGACGGCAGCCTACAATCTGCGTGGTGAACCATCGAGCATTTTCATCAAGGCGGCGTCTGCGCCGACAGATGAGGAACCACCGAGCAAAATTGAAACCAGACGTTTCATCGCACAAGTGGTCGCGACAGACTACAGTCGCAATCTCGTGCTACTCAGGACCGATCCGGTGGAGGACTTCCCGTTCTATCCAATTCGTATTCCTTCGGATGAGTTAACCCATCGTCCTGGCGAGACCGTTGTCGCGGTCGGCAAAGTCTACGACGAAACGAGACCGGGACTGTCGGTAGGCATCGTCAGCGCTCTTGGTCGCATCTGGAACCGAGCAATTCAAACGGATGCCAAAATTTCACGCGCCAACTACGGCGGACCACTAATTACGCTCGATGGAACAGCGGTGGGCATCCTTTGCCCACTTTCGCCTGACGATCCGAGCGTCGAAGCTGGCGCCGAATGGTACGATTCCGGAATCGGGTTTGCCGTTCCACTAGCCGGCTATCAACGCTTTATTGATCAATTGGAAGCTGGAACCGATCTTCATCGCGGTCTGATGGGATTGTCGATGAAAAACAAAGACATTTACGCCGACCAACCCGTGGTTGGATACTGCCATCCGAAGTCTCCCTCTACCGATGCGGGGCTCAAGCCTGGCGATCGAATTTTAGCCGTAGGTGGAAACGAGGTAAAAAACTTCGCGCAGATGAAGCACGTTTTAGGCCCCATGATTGCAGGCGACGACGTAGAAATACGACTGCTGCGAGACAAGGAAACACTAGCGCTTACCGCAACATTGGCGGAAAAGATCGAGCCATTTCAAGAATTGGCAATTGGCGTCGTACCAGCAAAATCTAACAATGGCGCGCTAAAGATTGGTCACGTTCTCTCTGGCGGTCCCGCGGAGAAGGCTGGCTTGAAACCGGGGCAATCCTTGATCGCTATCGACGACCAAAAACTGGAGTCGTGGGAGGATTTGCAGGAGCGATTGAACCAGTTGTCGCCGCAGCAGGAGGCCGTCTTTGAGGTAGAATCCGTTATTGAGGCAGAGGCAGAATCTGAGGAAGCCGAAGCTCCATCGCTGGAACCGATCACCATCTTGCTTTCGGCAACAGACGCCGCGCCACCGGTCAATCTGAAAAAAGCAGTTCCGAATCTTGACGATGAAGCAGGAAAAGCACAGATTGTCGAAGTCAAAGTGGCCGATTCGTCAAATCAGTGTTTTGCGATCGTCCCAGAAAACGATTTTGCCGCCGTCGGCAAACCCGCTCTGTTTATTTGGGTTTCGGAACCGGGAGTTCACGATTCAGCAGGGACCCTGAAGGCCACCGCAGCAGACTGCCAACGCAACAACCTAGTGCTCTTGATCCCTCAATCACTTGACCAAAAGTCGTGGACGCCCGGCGAACATGAGTTCATCAGCAAGGCAGTTCAAAAGCTGGCCAAGAAAGTTGACTTTAATAAGAAGCGCGTTGCCATCGGTGGCGAAAAAACAGCTGGAACAATGGCATGCCTGACCGCGTTCACTAATCGTGAGCAGTTCCAAGGACTTGTTATGTTCGATGCACTCTTTCCGTCGCGCCTGCCGCAAGTTGAGACCCGTCCCAGCGAGCGGCTGCTGATCTATTTTGCTAATTCGGAGGAATTCAAGTC
>CALKXO010000386.1 GCA_938003615.1 uncultured Pirellulaceae bacterium
AGACATCAAGTCTCGTTACGCAACCGCGTTTGAGATTGAGCCAAAGTGGCTGATTGAATGTGCCAGCCGTCGTCAGAAGTGGATCGACATGGGACAGTCGTTGAACCTGTACCTTGGTCAGCCAAGTGGACGAAAACTGGACGACATGTACAAGCTTGCTTGGACCACCGGATTGAAAACGACTTATTACCTTCGGTCTTTGGGAGCGACACAAGTTGAGAAATCAACGGTCGATATCAACAAGTTTGGTGTTCAGCCTCGCTGGATGAAGAATGCAAGTTCATCATCAGACATTATGGTTGAACGCCAACCTGAAGTTAAAGCATGTAGCATTGATGATCCTGATTGCGAAGCGTGCCAGTAACTTTCGCAGTTGCCAATTGAAGACTTGCCCCGGCAGTTCCTTAGCGATCGCGCCGGGGCGTCTTGATACCATTGCTCATTCCACTTTTGATTAAGACAAAAATCTAAATGGCTGTTAACCAGCCGAAACGGATTCGGATAGGCACAAGGCACAACCAACAAACGTTTAGTAGCTAAACAAAACTAAATTACGAACCGGACTGATCTATGTCCGACGGGCTTTCATTCCCTCGGTTGCATTACCGACCGCTTAAATGAAGCCTCAATTATTTCATCCTGTTTTAAATTTGAACGGAGTCGCAGAAGATGGCAATTGATATCGAATCCTCAGAGAAAAAAACGAAACGCAAAGGTAAGGACCTGCGTGTCTCCGCAAGTGAAAAGCGTCTAATCAACGCTACCCAAGTTGACGTCAACCAACTGATGCCACTGAAGTATAAGTGGGCATGGGAGCACTACGACAACGGTTGTGCAAACCACTGGATGCCCACCGAAGTTGCGATGAACAAGGACATCGAAATCTGGAAGTCGGACCAACTGACAGATGCCGAACGTCACGTCATCATGCGGAACCTAGGCTTTTTCTCAACGGCCGAAAGCTTGGTTGGCAACAACCTCGTTTTGGCAATCTTCAAGCACATCACCAACGCGGAATGCCGCCAGTATTTGCTTCGACAAGCCTTTGAGGAAGCAGTTCACTCGCACACATTTCTGTACGTCGTGGAAAGCCTTGGCTTAGATGAAGGCGAAGTTTTCAACATGTACAACGAAGTTCCCGCGATCGCTCGTAAAGACGCGTTCGAAATGGAACTGACGAAAGAAGTGCTTGACCCAGATTTCTCAACCGAGACTTTCGAAGGTGCTCAGGCATTGCTGAAGAACCTGATCGGTTTCTACCTGATCATGGAAGGTATCTTCTTCTACACTGGTTTTGTGATGATTCTTTCATTCCATCGCCGCAACCTGATGAAGGGGATCGGAGAACAGTTCCAATACATCTTGCGGGACGAATCGATTCACCTGAATTTTGGCATCGATCTGATTAACGGAATCAAAGCTGAAAATCCGCACTTGTGGACAGACGAGTTCCAGCAGCAGATGGTGGATCGCGTTCGTGAATCGGTAGAACTAGAAATTGCGTACGCCGAAGACTGCCTGCCAAACGGCGTTCTTGGACTCAACGCAGACCTGTTCCGCGATTACGTGCAACACGTTGCCGACCGTCGCTTGGAGCGTATCGGACTGCCAGTTCAGTACAACAGCAACAATCCATTCCCATGGATGAGCGAAACAATGGACTTGGCCAAAGAAAAGAACTTCTTCGAGACGCGCGTCACCGAGTACCAGACCGGCGGCAAGCTCGATTGGGACTGATCTGAGCTGAACATTCTGAACAACGTAAAACGGATTCGCTGCTAAGCGGATCCGTTTTTTTGTCGTCTTGTTTGGGTCGTCTTGTTCGTCCGAGCACCATCAATCAGGCCAGCGGATGTACCAACCTCTGGGCTAACATGCGTAACGGTCGCTACGAACTTTGACTAGCGACAATCGCAGCGACCAAACCATCCATGTTGTAATCGGTCGCCTCTGCGTCAACTTTTAGGCCAAGCGCTTCGAGTGCCGCAGAAGTCGTGGGACTGATCGAGACAAGACGGGTTTTCTTCAAGAGTTCCGCTCCAAACAGATTTAGCAAGGAGTTGCCGATGGCAGAGCTGGTAACCGTTGTCCAGTCGATCATGTTGTTCTGCATCAGCTGCTGAACTTCGGGAGCGACTTCTGTCACGTCCCGGCTTTCATAAATGGGAAATTGCTCAAACGAGCAACCGGCCTGCTTCAGGCGATCGGCCAGAACGGCACTTCCTCGGTCTGCGCGTATCACCATCGTCTTGCCGTGCGTTGGATTGGCCTCGATTAAATCCGCCAGTGACGCACTATCCGAACGGACCGGGATCAGCTTGACGGTAACCCCGTACTCCTGGGCGACAGTGGCCGTCGCTGGCCCAATCGCGACGAATTCAACTTGGATGAGATCGCTGGCGGTGATTTCGGGAGTGGCGGGATCATGGATGCGTGCGAAAAAAAATCTGGCGGCGTTGGTGCTAACCAGTACCACCCTCGAAAACCGACCAAACCGCTTCATAGCGGCATCAAACCGACTCCAGCTGCTAGTTTCCACGATCTCTATCGCGGGCTGCAAAATAACCTCAGCCCCCAATGGGGCTAGTAAATCCGCCAATCCGCCGGACTGATGGCCAGCGCGGGTGACCATCACAGCGCAACCAGAAAGCGGTTTTTCAGAGGAAACTTTAGGGTTCATCAAGGATCTAGCCGTTTCTACACGGTATTCTCGGGGGTTTCCCGGAACAGATTGGCTGAAATTTGAAAAATAGCAGTGGACAAAATCAAGTTCGATTGCGATATTGGTCGATTCGAAACGAGAACTGATTATATCTGAATTTTCCAGCAAAGACTAATGCCAAACTCACGTAGCGCCGCCAAAAGACTCCGTCAGAACGCCGTTCTGCAACAACGCAACAAAGCTATCAAATCAGCGATGAAAACGCAGATCAAGACAGTGATGACTGCTGTTAGCGAAGGGGATTTTGAGAAAGCCGATGCTGAGTTTCGCGCCGCTGCAAAGAAGCTCGACCGAGCAGGCGCGAGAGGGATTATCCACCGCAACACTGCCAGTCGCAAAAAGTCGCGTTTGTCCGCTGCGATCCGCAAAGCCAAAGCAACTGCCTAAAAAAAGACTTAATTTGAGAGTCAACTTGACTTAAGCCCTCCCTTGCTATCACCAGTTAAAAAAAGAAGGCTCCCGACTCTTCATTGAGCCGGGAGCCTTTTTTTGTATACGGCATGGCCACCAAGCAATTTCATTCTGCCTTGGAGAACTGACTTCGAAACACATCGTGTTCGCGCATTCTCATTCTACGTTCGAAATGTGTGCGGTAGTCCATGTCGTGTTCAGCAGGCCGTTCAAGCACCTCATGTGGCCCAGCCAGCGAAGAATGTTCTTTCATCAGCGCGACCGTTTCATCGAAGTACTGTTCGACGTCAGTCCAAAAATGAAAGACTCCACCCGGAACCAACACGCGCTGAATGTCTCGGATGAATTCCGGTTGCATCACGCGCCGCTGTCGATGGCGATCCTTCCACCAAGGGTCGGGAAAATACACGTGAACAGCCACCGCACAGCTATCCGGCAAGAACTCACGAAACAACCGCAATCCGTCTCCGGCAAGCATTTGAGCATTGGATCGTTCACTCTGAGCCAGTCGATAAGCCGCATATCGAGCGTACTTTCGTGACAATTCATTGCCCAGATAGTTCCGGTCTGGATTTTTCCCGGACTCCGACAGCACAAATAACCCCTTACCGCTGCCGACCTCAATTTCAAGGTCAGCAGTTTGAGGAAAGAGACTCTGCGGGCAGAACGGCGACTCAAGTTCCTCGACGTCACCAAGGTGCGCTTGATATTTGACCGATGAGTCAATTTTGGGTAACGAGCGGCGTCCCATGGGAGCGAGCCTTCTAAGCAGGTGGGCGAGGGTATCTACGAAAAAAACGGCCCGTAAGCCGTTTCTTGAACTTTAACCAATCAATCGAATCGGCGAACACCAAGGGCGAACACCAAGGTATTCCTCTACCGATTCCATCGTGAGAGATAGTTACGGAGTCTTGATCTTTTTGTTTTTGATCTTTCGTCCTCGGTTGTTGGCAGGGCGTTTTCCGTGATTCGCTTTTTTGACTTTGTGGCTTGGCTTGGCCATGAGATTATCCTCAATTTTGTTTGATTCGGCTTCAATTTCTGTGCTCTAGGAGGGCTAAGGATAACACCTGAAAAACCATCCTCAAAGGGTGATTTTCGGTGGTTTCCAGCTGATTCCTTAATTCTTGTTGGTCATGTCAATCAATTCTTTGAGGATCTCGCCGGCCTGCCCATTGTCAATTGCTCGCGCGCAACGCTCCGCTCCGGCCAGCAAGCCATCGCAAATCCCGGAAATCCAAAGGGCGGCAGCCGCATTGGCGACCACGATATCACGCTGGGGCCCCAGCTGGCCGTCCATCACACGCTTAATCACGTCAGCACTTTCACTCGGGCTGTTAGCTCTAAGCAGTTTTACGCTACTTTGCTCCAAGCCAAAATCCGACGGGGCAAGCTGCCCCTCGCGCACCTGCGTTCCCAGCACCTCCGAAACATCAGTGGTTTCGGACACGGAAATCTCACCAATCCCATCACGCGAGTGAACGACGATCGAGCGTTCTGTCCCCAGCTTCGCTAGAGCCTGCGCCAGCAGCGGGCGCGTGTTTCCGATCCCGGCGCCGAGCACCTGAAATTTTGCGTTCGCAGGATTGCACAGCGGGCCAATCAAATTGAAGATCGTCCGATGCTTCAGTTTCTTCCGAACATTGGAGACGTGCTTGACTGATGGGTGAAACAGCGGGGCGTAGCAAAAACAAATGCCCAGCTGATTTAAGCACTTCTGAACGGTCTCGATAGAACAGTCGACATTCACGCCCAGCACTTCCAACACATCGGCCGAACCGGTCAGGCTGGTGGACCTTCGATTTCCGTGTTTGGCAACCGACGCACCAGCAGACGCGGCAACAATCGCAGCAGCCGTACTGATATTGAAAGTGCCCGTCTTCCCACCTCCAGTCCCGCAGGTATCCACAATACTATCGCGGTTGGATTCGATGGGGGACATGTGCTTCCGCAGCGACGTCGCCGCACCGGTCAGTTCGTCTGCCGTTTCTCCTTTTTCAAAAAGTGCAACTAAGAAGGATTTGATCTCCGAGTCCTTCGCGTTGCCCTCCATGATAAAGTCCATGGCCTCGATCATCTCAGCAGGCTGAAGTGATGTTCCCGCAAGAATGTTTTTGGTCGCTTCGCGAATCAATTTCGGCTCCGTGTTTTTCAATTAGTATAGGGTAGTGAGTGCGGAGAAACCGTCGTTCTAGCCACTAGCATGCCAGAATCCGAAGACTGGTCGGCTACGTGTTGGGCGGTGGATGTCCGTCAAAGAAGATTCAGCTGTCTCAGTTTAGCAAAATCAGGGTCGTTTGGTGAATGGCTTTGCCCTTCATCGTTTCGTTTTTCTCTTGTTTGCTGCACCAGTCAGCACTAAAATCCGGTTTTTCCAGCCTCTCCACCAAGCGGCGGCTTCAATCTGCCAGCTCGTAGGTGGATGTCTGTCCAAACGGTTCTTAAACCAGAAACGACTCCGCAATGGCCCGCAAAGTCATTATCGACTGCGACATGGGTATTGATGATGCAATCGCCATCTGCATGGCATTGTACGACACCCGCCTCGATGTTCTTGCAATCACGGCCACTGAGGGCTGCGTGAACGCCACCCAAGCCAACCATAATCTTCAGGCCATTATTTCTAAACTCGATCCGGACAAGTATCCCCGATTGGGTATGGCCAGTAACTGTGAGAATGCTCCGGCAGTCAACACCAGCTACCTTTTTGGAGAAGACGGGCTGGGCAATTCTGGATTTGAGGTTTCTCAGCGCCAACACCCACACACGTCCGAGAAACTGATTGGCGATCTTATTCGTGCCCATCCTGACGAAGTCAGCATTCTTTGCTTGGGGCCGTTGACCAATGTGGCGAAAGCATTTCAACGTGACCCTTCTCTCGTCGGCGGCGTTGACAGGATTGTCATGACCGGTGGCAGCACGTCGGGAAGGGGCAACATTACCGCCGCAGCTGAATTCAATTTCTACTTTGACCCCCAATCCGCTCGAGAGGTGCTTAATTCGCGCGCGACTAAAACTCTGTTGCCGCTGGATATCACCGAACAGGTCAGCTTTGGGCTTGGGCTGCTCGATGAGCTACCATGCGAATCCTCTCGGATGGGTCACTTCCTACGACAGATCTTGCCTTTCGCATTTCGCGCCTATCGACAGCAGTTGGGCCAAGAAGCGATCTATCTGAACGACGCAATTGGAGCGCTGGCGCTGCTGGAGCCGCAACTGTTCGAGTTTGAGATGCTGGCAGGAGATGTCGAGACTCAAGGCGAACTAACGCGTGGCGCGCTGGTGCTCGATCGGCGATCGCAGCCCGAACTGCGGCCAAACGTTAACGTCGCGACAGGGATCCGATCCGAAGATGCGTATCAGTATTTGATCGATCAACTGGTGACCGCATCACGCAAAACGTAACGACTAATTATCCTGCTGATTTAGCTCACGTAAATGCGGGGTAAGGGTAGAAAATCGCGTTACAAGCCGAACACCTCCAAGTCAGCCCATTTCACCGCAAGGTCCAACAAAAACCGTGCACCATCAGTCCCGCGTTTAACATGCCTTCGCGAGTACTTGGTTCATTTCGGCCGCGACAAGCTCAATCGCATTTTAAGTGGCGAACATTTGCGAAGCTCATTGCACAACGCAACTAATACTACAGCGCAAGTCCGCGAACCTGCCACAAGATATTGCAGTTGCAAGGTGGTGACAGCTTCAGCATATTGTGCAAGCAGGGTCGGACTTGCGCTGTGGTACTAAGTCGCAATCATTAGGCAGCAGGCATCGTGAAACAGAGCTGGAAGCAACTCATTAGCGCATCCCCCATGACTGGGTTCGTGGATTTGCGACGGGATCACGAAAGTAGGCCGCGCACGCCTATATTCCTAGCGCGGTGATCTTGAGGTACGAGAGCGCGTTGGAATCGCACGAAATGCGTCGCGTTCGCCAATCGTCACATTGAGCGTCTTGATTTCACCGTTGCGGTAGACCTTCACAGGAACCGATTGATTGATCTCAGTCAGGCTGACCGTGGTGACCAATTGAGAATCATCAATGACAGGCACGCGGTCAAATTCAATGATCACGTCGCCGATATGAAGATCGCTTGAGGCTGCCGGAGAATTGGAAGTGATGGACGAGATCAGAGCTCCTTTTGAACGCCGGAGTCCCAAAGCGCGTGCTCTATCGGGGGTGTAACGAGCATCCAGAGACACTCCCAAAAACCCTCGACGAACAAAGCCACGTTCGACTAGGTCGTTGGCGATTCTCATCGCCATGTTGATAGGAATCGAGAAACCAATCCCGTCGCTGCCACCACTGTTACTGGCGATGGCAGTGTTGATCCCGACAACTTCACCGCGCAGATTGATCAGTGGCCCACCGCTGTTACCCGGGTTAATCGCCGCATCAGTCTGGAAAAAGTTTTGAAACTTGACGCCTTGCGGACCCAACTCTAGATCGTGGCGGCCCATCGCGCTGATAATTCCGTAGCTGACGGAGTGGCTCAATCCGAAAGGGCTACCAACGGCCACAACGAAATCGCCAACGCCTATCAAGTCACTGTCGCCAATTCGAGCGGCAACTAAACCAGGCTCGTTGACTTCCAATACCGACAGGTCTGTCTCCCGATCATGCAGCAAACGAGTCGGATAAAAAACTCTCCCGTCGGCTTCTAGTCGAATGTCGTTGATGCTTGAATTCTCGACGACGTGAAAATTCGTCAGCACAAAAAATCGTCCGCGCTTTTCAAAGACCACGCCAGCACCGGTCTCTTCAACAATTGCGGGGCGTAGCTCTTTGGATTCTTTGGTTTCTTTAGACGCTGAAGATTTCTGCTTCTTCTTTGCTTCCACGTGAACCACGGTGGGTTCTACGACGTTCACGATACGTTTGATATGGCGGTAGTGTTGCTCAATCAGCGAAGCGTTCTTCTCTAAGTCGCGGTAAAGCTGGTCCCTGCGGATTTGTTCCTGATTGCGTTCAAGAACCGGCGCCGCTTGCGGTTGGAGCGTGTTGGATGTGAATTGCTGTCCCAGTACTGAGGAACCATTGTTACCGACAATTAGAACGACTACTAACAGAGACGCGATCATTCCTACAACAACCACAGTTTTTTTTGCAAGTCTTACGACGAAGTGAAGCATATCCGCAGTTCCGCCATTCCCGTAATGTCTCGGACAAGAAGAACTCGATAATTGAAGAGGGGTTTTGGACATGGTGTTTTAGGGAATGCCTGAATTGATTTTTTATAATAGCAATCTGAGCGCTGAAGTGCATTTTAATTCAACAAAAACAACTTGTTGCGAAAAATGGCACTCGGGTTAAGCCGAATCAGGAGACTTTAGAGTCTTATCACTCGTCTTAACTTCAACTGAGTCCGCCGATACTCACTGTTCATATACATAGGAGCGAGCATCAAAATGAGTCATCAGCTAAACCGCTGACATTTGCGCCTTTGCCGAACGTTCCACGGAGTGCGAACCGGCCGCAGTGAAGCGGGTCGTGCCACCGAACTATAGTACGTAGTAAGGCACTAGAAAAGTTTTTCCAATTTTACCGATTCATTTGATGAAGGAAAATTTTCTAAGCAAATACGAGCACTTGTTTCATGGAAACTTAGCCAGATCACGGTTCCAACCACAGATGAAGCGGGCTGTAACGATTGTGCAGACGATCTGCTTTGTCCAAGGAGTCAATTTCCAAAATACGACAAGGTTATTTGACTGGCTCCTTAACGGAAGCTAAACCTTCCTACCGGAAACTGGCCAAGGGTGGCCAGAGTACGGCTGTTCAAAATCCCATTTGAAAAGTTTCCCCATGAACAACACTCCTTCCTCAACATTCAACTCTACTGATCTCGTTCTGCAATTGACAGGAGGAGATAGAGACGGCCAAGTGCTTCCCGTTACCACGCAAAAATGCCTATTGAGCAGTCTAATTACTGATAAGGCCGAAGCGGAAAAGTATCGTTGTGCGATTTTTCGAGGTGAAAAAGGCGTTGCATTTCGAAGCTACAGCGAACTCGTCTTAGTCAACGGCGCAAAAACCTCAGTCCAGTGGTTGAGCCAAGGTGACTCGATTCAACTGACGCCTGAGATGAAAGTGGTTGTCAAACAACTTGGAGCATTGACAACTAAGCCAATTCCAGTCAGTCCAGCAGCGACGGCGACAAATCCCCCGCTCCCTAAGGCACGCCAAGAAGAGCACACCATCGCATTGGGCGCGGGAATTCTTCCTCCGTCCAGTGCAACGGCGAGCCACGCTCCAACCGAAGGCACCGTTAGTCAATCAAAGCCTGCACCTGCAAGTGCCCAATCAGCTTTGGGGGCTCTAAATTCATTATCTGCAGAAGTTTCTAATACCGAAGCAATTGCTAGTTCCACCGTTGCGATAGAAGCAAACGGAAACGTTAACCAGCGCGTGGACAATTTGAGTAGCGAACTTTCATCGCTGGTAGACAAGGCGTCTGAACTGAGTCCTGCCACGGATGCTTCGACAAGCCAGGTTGAACCGCCTGTAACGGAACCGCTGCGGGAAAAGCAACTACCAGAGGCCTCGGCCAGCATCCAAGATTTCCTAGACAAAGCCCTTGCTTCATCCGGTGGCGCAGCAGCAGTCACACCTGAAACACCAGTGGCTCCGATCCAGCACGCCCCATCGATTGATCCAGTAACAGCAGCTCGTTCGGCAGCAGCAATAGAGACGCCGTCCGAATCTCCTTCTCCTTCAGTTGCTGCGAAGCTTCGCAAAGAGGAAGTTACCAGCAGCCTCAACCGCTTGCTTCAGGGAACAGCTCACATACCTGCCGAACAAGAGCTGTCTGCTCCTCCAGCAGTCATCTCAGAGGTCGAATCGCCTGCAGTCCCGGTGCCTGCGACTCCGGTGCCTGCAATCCCGGTGCCTGCGACTCCAACGTCGGCGTCTCCACCAGTGGCGATACCTCCTGCTGCCCCCCAAACATCTGAATCTGAAGTTTCGCGAGCACAGTCGCTTGAATTCCTGAAGTCTCTTGGAATCGATGCGGCAGAACTTGGGCTCAGCGAGAAAACGCCAGCAGCTCCAAACACCAATCCAACAGGACAATCGGTAGACTTGGATGCTTCACCTGAATCCACATCTCCAGTCACTCTTCCAACGGCTGATGAAATCATCGCGTCGTTTTCTGCAGACAATGCTGCCCCAACTGCAGCGGGGGTCGAGCAAGCTACTGAACAAGAAATCGTTGAAGCAGTTGTATCCGCCCCTGTTCCAGTAAAAGCAAAAGCCGAGAGCGTCGCCGACGTGTTGGCGCGCATGCAGAATGCAGGTTCACTGGACTCGTTCGACATGGACGGTCCGGAAGAGACAACTCAAGAGCCAGCCGCTGCACCCGTAGAGTTTGTCGTTCCAGAGCCAGCTGCATCTGCTACTGAAACCAAGCCGAAGGAGGGAGATGAAGACAGCTCTGTTGAAGACTATATGAGCCAGTTGCTAAACCGGATGCGGGGCGAAACGGACTCTGACTCGGTTGAAGATGACGAGAAAAATTCAGAAGTGAGCGGTTCCTCACCCCAAAAAGAGGCCGAAAAAATCGAAATATCAGTTCCAGCTGAACCAGAACTAGTACAGGAAACGCTTACGGCTGAAGAATTCGTTCCCAAGAGCAAAGCTGTCCGCATGGAATCTTTTGATTCGCTTCGCGAAATTGCAAACAACAGCAATCGCCTAGCGATTCAGGATCACCTTGCCAATCAACGAAAAGTTTCGACAGCAACCAAGCTTCAATTAGCGCTCATCAGCCTCGGTTTTGGAATTGTATTCTTCGCGATGTCTTGCCTATTCTCATCGCACATCAGCATCGGCGGGTTGTTTTGCGGAGTGGGCTTCCTGGTCTGTGGAGTTGTCTTCGCGAAATTTTACTGCGACGAAAAGAAGCTCGACGATAGCATCGTCAAAGCACAGAAGGCCAAAGGGTAGGACGCCTGAAAAATTAGAAAACCAAAGACTCCCAGCAACGCCTGCTGAGGAGTCTTTTTTTATTTCAAATTTGGGTGATGCGGGTCTGCTCGCCGCAGGCAACACGCCGCTTACGCAGTGGCTGCTTTAAAATCCACGGTCAGCCCGGATATCATCGAAGTCGCGTAAGTGGTATCCAATCCCAGCTTGGTCGCACACTCGGCAAAACGCGCGGAGCGCAACGCCGAACCCGTCTGGTCCACTGAAGCCGCCAAATTGCCCGCCGCCTTTAACATGAGGCTCCATGTCCGCAAACACTCCCGGCACCCCTCGAGCTTTCATTCGAGCTTCCAACTCTGGAATGAAGCCAGCAAAATCCTGCATGATACGTTGGTGCCCTGACTGGCCGATGTCGGCCGGCACAAAATGCTGAATCGATTCTTCATCAACGTGTTCAACACGAGCCGAACCGGACGGATCTTTAAAGTCCTTAATATGAAGCCATCCCATGCCAGGCTTCATGGCTGCATATTGATCGAAAATTTCTTCCTCGCTGTAACCTTGCATGACAAGATTTCCGCCATCAAAAATCAACACGAGTGCGTTGTTATCGATCTGTTGGTGCATTTTGGCGAGGGTATGACCATTTTGCCCAACCAAGTTCGCCTCCACTTCCAAACCGAAGGTCAGCCCACGACTATCGCATACCTCCGCGATTTGTCCCACTTGGTCGATGGCTTGGGAAAAGTGATCGTCAATTGAAGATCCTTTAGGGTGATAAAATGAAAACCCGCGAATCAATTTCGTGCCAAACGTTTCTGCTAGGTCACACGCGCGAACAACTTCATCAGCAAGGTATTGATCGAAAGGACGGTAGCTGGTGGTGGTTCCATCTTCCACATCGGATAATTTCACCTTCCCAATTGGCGATCCAATCGATGAAATAGAAAGCCCATACTCATCCAGCTTCTCCTTGACGGTGACGATTTCTTTGTCATCGAGCGCCATTACGTTTTTGACACCGTTGCCGGCATCAATAAATCTAATGGAGAAGTACCGCATCCCCAACGCCGCCAATGCTGCGAATTGCTGATCGATGGTCTTCTGGTTGGCCGCTTCGTCGGCGAACCCGGAAAGTAAAATCTTGTTGCTCATGTTTGGCCTCAGAATGTATTCGAATGTCTAGGTATTACAGATACAAGCCCGAAACGCAGTTGGATGAGTGAGTGAACTCACAACCCAACTATTCGCTCGCGGTTCGGACGTATATTCAAGTGACCTTAGGCGGTGTGCTCGACTTTAATGACCGAAGAGATACCACCACGCGGGGTGAACTTTGCTGTCAGCAGCGCCCATTTAGGCTGCACGACTGCGACAAAATCGTCCAAAATCGTATTGGTAATATTCTCGTAGAAAATCCCCTCGTTACGAAACGACTGCAAGTACATCTTAAGCGACTTAAGCTCTACGCAAAGCTTCCCTGGCGTGTACTCAAACACCATTGTTCCAAAGTCAGGCTGGCCCGTTTTCGGGCAAACGGACGTGAATTCGGGACAAACGATCTCGATTTTGTAGTCGCGGTCAGGAAACTGGTTCTCAAATGACTCCAGCTTGTCGCGGAAACTATCACTGCTCATTACAATGCTCGCAAATCACTTTACTAAATGGTCGAGCAAACGCTCGACCGTTTTATAAAAATAGAAGAATCAAAAGATACTCGATCGCAGTACTCTGACCACCCCGATTGCACCCGAATTAACCCGAATGCGAATTTCAGAAATATATCGTTCGGATCAAGGGGAAGGATTGCTGACCGGCACTCCCAGCATCTTCGTCCGCACCAGCGGGTGTAATTTGCGGTGCGATTTTTGTGACACTCCATTTGCGTCATGGGAGCCTGAGGGGCCGATAATGAGCGTCGACGAAATTGTCCTCAAGGTCCGTGAAATCGCTTCGGACAATGCTGGTTTGAAACACGTTGTTCTGACCGGCGGCGAGCCAATGCTGCCGGTAGAAATGGTCGAACTCTGTGAGAAACTGAAGCAGCACGCGTTTCACATCACGATCGAAACCGCCGGGACCGTGGATCGAGTGCTTGCCTGCGACTTAATGTCCGTCAGTCCAAAAATGTCAAACTCAACGCCCGACATCAGCAGAGCAGGGCAGTGGCGTGAAAAACACGAACACGCGCGCCGACGGCCTGATGTGGTCGCTGCGTTGATTGGGCGCAGTGACTATCAAGTGAAATTTGTTGTCAAAACTCCAAATGACCTACCTGAAATTCTAGAATTTCTCAAAGAAGCCCCCGCAATCGAAAACGAAAAGGTCCTTTTGATGCCGGAGGGAGTTACAACGGACCGCCTCCTAGAAAAAACTGACTGGCTAGAGGCAATTTGTGACCGTCATGGCTTTAAACTTTGTCAACGCCAACACATTTTCTGGTACGGTAATCAGCGAGGAACTTGAGTTGTTTCTCAATCTCCCGACCATAAAAAATCACCTCGAAAGCACCCATCAAAATGCG
>CALKXO010000387.1 GCA_938003615.1 uncultured Pirellulaceae bacterium
CGGCCGACGAGGATTTTCACATTTTGGTTAATCGACAGATTGCGCAAAGTATCTGCGTCCAAGTAGAATCGAACCTTAAGCTCGTCGACGCGCACGATGGTTGCATACTGTGGTTCGTTGTTGGAAACGTTTTCGCCAAGCTGCTTGTGAATCTCGGTCACAATCCCATTGATTGGGCTCTTAATTATGCGGTCATCGATTTGGGCGCGAATTCGGTTGACTTCAAGTTTGTTCAACTTCAACTCGTCTTCGGCAGAGCGATACTCGGCGTAGGCCGATTGGTATTCCGCCTGTTTTTGCTCGACCTCGAAACGATTGGTATGGCCTCCCGAGACAAGCGACTGGACGGCCTCCACTTGTGAAGTGAGCATCTCCAATTGAGATTTAGCGGCATCAAGTCGAGCGGTTGATTCGGCTCGCGCTTTGGCGATCTCAAGAGACTCAAGCAACACCGTTTGATTAAGCGTCGCTAAAATAGCTCCGACTTTAACCGCATCGCCTTCTTTGACGACGGACTCGGCAACGATGCCAACTTCAGGACTAGCCGCCACACTTTGCTCAATCGGTTCGGTAAAGCTTCTGGTGATTCTGCCCGAGTGGAGTCTTCCAGATTGCAAACGCGTTGAATCTGGTTGGCCTTGCGCAAGACCAATCGACGAGAGACTAATCGACGAGAGACTAATCGAGCTAATTAATAGCAAGAAGCCGGTAAGTAATGTCGTTCTGACTTTAGCGGAGCGCATCTTGAATTCCGTTTGGGTGAACACTGAACACCTGTTTCTATACAATGAGCAAATATTTTTTGGCATTTGATTATTCCTTCTCTATCGCTTCGCGCACTTTGTCCATCCAGCGATCACGAAGAATCATGTCTTGTCGCTGTTTGAAATTTCGCTGTTCGATACTGTCTTGGAGCTTCGCGATTTCATTTGAAAAATCAGCGGACTCGCCGGTTTTGGAGGCGCGTCGAGGGATCGTTTTTGTTAGCGCGGACTTGTTCTCGATTAGCAAATCGTCCGTTGCCGCAGTGAAGAATTGAGCCGATCCTGGCTGACCTTGCCTTGCCGCGCGTCCGACAAGCTGCCGGTCGATGCGAGGCGAAGCGTTGTGGCTGGTTCCAATGACATGCAGTCCACCAGCGTCTAGGGCGTTTGGGGCCAATTTGATGTCAGTTCCACGCCCTGCCATGTTGGTTGCGATCGTAATGGAACCCTCGGCGCCTGCCTGAGCTACAATATCGGCTTCCTCTTTGTCCTGAACGCCGTTTAAGACGGTGGGGTCGAGATCGCGCGCGAGCAACGCATCGCGCACTTGAAAGCTTTCGGCAATCGTCCGGGTGCCAACAAGAACGGGCTGCCCTTTGCGATGGCGATTGACAACATCCTCTGCAAGAGCGGCAAGCTTCGCGTCTTGATCGACAAAGAATCGAGTTCTTTCGAGTTTTCTTTGGGATTTTCGGTTGGTTTGAATACGGACAACCCTACAACCGTAGACCGATTTTAGTTCCGTCGCCACAGAGGAGGCCGTTCCGGTCAGGCCCGCTAGTTCATGATAAAGTTGCAAGTAACGCTGCCTTGTGATCTGGGCAGTCGATTCGCGCCCAGGTTGGATCGGAACGTTCTCTTTGCATTCGATGGCCTGATGAAGCCCGTCTTGCCAAGTTCGATCGGGAGCGATTCGTCCGGTGAAGGGATCGACGATCTGTACTTTTGAGTCGACGACGACGTAATCAATATCGCGCTGAAAGGTCTGTGTTGCTCGAACCGCATTGGAAATGTAGATGCGCCACGGGCGAACTAGCTGAAACGTTTGTTTCTCTACCGCGGCATGAGCCTTGTCGTTGGCCCGATCGTTGATAGTGATCTTTTTCGAAGGCAACTCAATTTCGTAGTCCGTGCCCTCAACGAAGTCAGCCGCAATTCTTTTTGCAGCAAGATAAGGGGCAGGGTCTTCGACCGTATTGGATGGCATGCTGATAATTAGCGGTGTCATCGCTTCGTCAATCATGACGCTGTCCGCTTCGTCGATCAGCGCCATTGCATGTTCGGTGGTCTGGATCATGTTGGCTAGGGATTCTTGTCCGCGTATCCGATTGATCACCGTCAGTCCTAACGCGTTTTTTCGCCCTTTCCGCAAATACATTTGGTCCCGTAGGTAGTCAAAACCATACTGGTAACCGGGCCCGTATACGATTTGTTGTTGGTAAGCGTGCCGACTGGCTGATTCATCGCTTTCTTCCGGCAGAGCGCCATACGAGATGCCGATCATTGAAAAAACATCCTCCAATGACTCCAAATCCCGCGCGGCGAGATAGGGATTGGTGGTGCCAACATGGACCGATGAGTGCTGAAGCGTCTTCAACGCCGCGACGACGCCGGTGACGACCGTCTTTCCTTCGCCCGTTTGCATTTCGACAATGTTGCCACCAATCGCGGCTCCAACGGCAGACAACTGAACGTCGTACAATCGATAGCCAAGGTTTCGAAAGGTGGCTTCTGCGGTGAGGGCGCAGAAATTGACGAGGCTGGAAAGTGAACTTCCTGCGGTGCTGACGTCTTCGCGAATTCTCTCCGCGTGGGCAAGAAGGCCAGCGTCACTCACACCTTCAAGGTTTGATTCTGCAGCCCGGACTAGTTGCGTCCATTTTTCCGGGTTTTTCGAGATGGATGAGCCTCGGAAATGCCGCCCGTTTTTTTGGGCTGAAGCACCACCGACAAACCATCCAAATATTCTTGAGCGCTTGCGGTCTCTGAGCGTCGTTGGCATGGCAACCTTCCGGCTTAGAACGTTTTTAAACTTTGCAAATGAGATTCTTCAACGATCGACGGGGCCTTGGGAGGCCCGCAAGCGCGGGTTCTTCTGCGCCGCGCTTTGTCCGCTCGTCTAACTGGAAATAGTCAAACCGATTGCTTAAACCAGTTGCTTAAAGCGGCTGCTATTCTT
>CALKXO010000388.1 GCA_938003615.1 uncultured Pirellulaceae bacterium
AGCAATCACTTTGGCTTGCTCAGCGATCTTCAGGTCGCGGGGATCGGGATCGAGTTGACGCGTGGAGGATTCTGACATGCCAATCTGATAACAGATTCGACAAATCAAATAAACCCGAATCTAAAATGGGCAGCTACCAAATAACCACGCGATATATCTTATCTGGCAAAGAACGCTACCAGCAAATCTCACATCTTTGATCTGCTTTATTCCTTGGTAATGTTTGGTATACTCGACATCTGGAGATTAAAGAGCTTAGGTGTAACCGAGAATATCGAATGCCGAAACTAGATGACTACTTGCAGATTGCGGAGGCCGCTGAGTACCTCGGAGTTTGCAAGAACACATTGCGCAATTGGTGCGAGGCCGGAAAGATCGCAGAGCACCGCCATCCCATCAATAACTACAGACTCTTCAGGAAGAAGGATCTGGATCAACTGCTCAAATGGATTGCAAACTCTCAAAGGAAGCCCCGCTAATCCATGACCTTCTTTCTTATCTGCGTCCTATCGCCTCGCCTTACTCGCCCCAATGCCATGACGACAACATCCCACAAGCTTCTGCATGGAGTTGCGCATGGAAATCATTGACAACGTCAATCAACTTCTTGGCGACAACCTAAAACCCAAACTGACAAAGACCAGCCGTTTGAAAATTGCGGCTTCCTGTTTTTCGATCTATGCGTATGAAGCACTGAAAGAACAGTTGCAATCCATCGAATCACTGGAATTCATTTTCACTTCACCAACCTTTGTCCCCGGTAAAGTGACGGACTCCGTTAAGCGTGAGCGACGAGAGTTTGTGATTCCAAAATTGGAGCGTGAGCGGAGCTTCTATGGAACCGAGTTTGAAATCCAGCTGAAAAATAAGCTTACGCAGAAAGCGATTGCGAAAGACTGTGCTCAATGGATCAAGGAGAAAGCCAAATTCCGATCCAATCGTGGCGATGTTCAGATGCAACAGTTCGCGTGCGTCAAGGATGAACCGGGCGACTCTGTCTATATGCCGATTCATGGATTCACAGCGGTTGACCTTGGTTACCAAAAAGGCGATGCCGTCTCGAATATCGTCAATCGGATGGACGAGCCGACGGCCACGCAAACGTTTATGCAGTTGTTCGACCAGATCTGGGCAGACCCGGAGAAAGTTGAAGATGTGACCGAGGCCCTAGCGGCTCACATCTCATCTGTCTATCAAGAAAACTCGCCCGAGCGCATCTACTTCCTGATGCTCTACAACATCTTCAGTGAGTTCCTTGAAGACATCAACGAAGACTTTCTGCCAAACGATTTGACCGGCTACAACGACAGCCTCATCTGGCAAAAGCTCTACAACTTTCAGCGTGATGCCGCGACCGGTATCATAAACAAATTGGAGAAATTCAGTGGCTGCATCCTCGCCGATTCAGTTGGCTTGGGTAAAACTTTCTCCGCACTGGCCGTCATCAAATACTACGAACTGCGAAACAAATCTGTCCTAGTGCTCGTGCCAAAAAAGCTGGCGGACAATTGGCTCACTTACAATCGAAACCTGAAAACCAACCCGTTTGTGAAGGATCGACTCAACTACGACGTCCTCTGTCACACGGATCTGTTACGTGAATCAGGCCAGTCATTCGGCACGCCGCTCAACCAGATCAACTGGGGCAACTACGACTTAGTCGTCATCGACGAGTCCCACAACTTTCGTAACAACGACATGTATAAGGAACATGAAACTCGTTACCAAAGATTGATGAACGCGGTGATTCGGGAAGGCGTTAAGACCAAAGTCTTGATGCTGTCCGCCACGCCGGTCAATAATCGTTTTGCTGATCTGCGAAACCAACTTGCCCTGGCATACGAGGGTGAATCCGAGCAGCTTGAGAAGAACCTCAAAACAGAGAAGACCGTCGATCAGATATTTCGTCAGGCTCAGTCTGCGTTCAATGACTGGGCAAAACTGCCGCCGGAGCAGCGAACGGCCCAGTCAATTCTTGAGGCGCTCAACTTTGACTTCTTTGAGTTGCTGGACAGCGTAACGATTGCAAGATCGAGAAAGCACATTGAAACCTTCTACGACACCAGCGACATCGGCACGTTCCCTAAACGATTACCCCCACACTCGCACCGTTGTCAGTTGACTGATCGCCAGGACGTAATTGGATACAACGAAATTTTCAATCGTCTGTCGATGATGAAACTCTCGGTTTACGCGCCTTTGAATTACCTTCTGCCAAGTCGCGTCGCCAAATACGCTGAAAAATATGAGACCGAGGTTGGCAGCGGTAAAGGTAAGCTACGTCAAGCGGACCGCGAGAAAAGTCTTCAGAGCTTGATGACCACCAATCTGCTTAAACGATTGGAAAGCTCCGTACACTCATTTCGAGAGACGCTCAAGAAACTTCAATACCGGCATAAAGTCACCCTCGACAAAATTGACGAGTTTCATGCCAGTGGAGGAGCGGTCAACATTGACGACTTGGCTGACGCATTCAAGAACGTCGACGTGGATGATGACGACTTCTTTGATTCAGAAGAAGCGACCATTGGGGGCAAGGTCAAAATCAACCTCGCCGACATGGACTTGCCGTCCTGGGAGCACGAACTGCGAACTGATGGGGAGATCATCGACGGTCTTCTGGCCGAGATGAACAAGGTCACGCCAGAGCACGACGCCAAACTGCAACACCTCCGCAGTCAGATCGACGATAAGCTCGCCAACCCAATCAATGAGAACAACAAGAAGATACTGTTGTTTACCGCGTTCTCAGACACGGCTGATTATCTGTACCAGCACATCGCCGAGCATCTCGCAAAAACCCATCAGCTACACTCTGGGAAAGTCACCGGATCGTCCCCACCGCAATCTACGCTCGAAAAGCGATACGACTTCCAATCGCTGCTAACGCTCTTTTCTCCAAAGTCAAAAGAGAAGGCACTTGTCATCCCTGACGAGCCCGCAGAGATTGACTTGCTGATCGGAACCGACTGCATCTCAGAAGGCCAGAATCTCCAAGACTGTGACTACCTGGTCAACTACGACATTCATTGGAACCCTGTCCGAATCATTCAGCGCTTTGGACGTATTGATCGAATCGGATCAACCAACGCTTCAATCCAACTGGTCAACTACTGGCCGGACATCACGCTCGACGAATACATCAACCTGAAGGAGCGGGTTGAAAATCGAATGGTCATTGCCGACATGTCTGCAACAGGCGACGACAATGTCCTCAGTCCAGAATCAAACGAAATGGCCTATCGAAAAGAGCAGCTTCAGCGTTTGCAAAACGAAGTCGTCGAAATGGAAGACCTCAAGACCGGAGTGTCCATCACCGACCTCGGCCTGAATGACTTTCGTATGGACTTGTTGAGATACGTCAAGGAGAACGGCGACCTAACCAACATGCCTAGCGGCCTGCACGCAGTGATACCGGCAGCGCCGGATCGAGGCTTACATCCTGGCGTGATCTTTACGCTTCGCAACCGCGAGGAAGGCGTCAACGTCAACAAACAAAATCGCCTCCATCCTTTCTACTTAATCTACATCGGAGCCGACGGTGACGTGATCACGGATCACACTCAAGTTAAGAGGATACTCGACCTCGTCCGGGCGGCGAGCAAAGGGAGAAACGCCCCGGTTGAGGAAGCTTGCTCAGCGTTTAATGCGGCCACTGATGACGGCCGCAACATGCACGTTTACTCAGACTTGCTTGACCGTTCGATTCGTTCCATGATCGAGCACAAAGCCGATGGCGATATCGAATCACTATTCTCTCAGGGTGGCGTGACGACAGCGTTAGTGGATGACATTCAAGGGCTGGATGATTTTGAGCTGATATCGTTCCTCGTCATTTGGGGAGAATAACGATGCTGTTCCAGTACCCGAAGCAGGCAGCGTTTGGACGCGTCGTGCCAAAATCGAAAATCTACGAACATGGTCGTGCATCGAGTGCGTTAAAAAAACTGTTCGTGGATCAAGTTGCCAAAATCGTTTGGAAGTACAAACTCTCGACAGATACGATCAACTTGCCATCGCGGCCAGCGGCTCCTGAGATCCAAGTCTTTGAAGTCGTACAAAAAGTAGCGACGGTTAAGGAAGACGTTTTGCGCAGCATCGACAGTGCGATTTCGTTTCCGATCTTTTTCGAGCTGGTTTACGAAGATCGGGTACAGGGCAAAGTCGCTTACAAGCGGCCCAGCGAGGCGGATTCAAAAAAGTGGGTCGTCGACATCTACTTTGAGACGGATTGGCAGCCCACCGTTGTCGAGCGAGCTGCGTTGCCCGTCGCCTTGGACTTGGAAGGCCTTTACGATCAGATGTTACGAAAACAGATCTCGTTGCCGGCAAGGCCTAGCGAGTCGGTTCGCGATCAAGTGGCTCGTTGCCGTGAGATTCGATTGCAAGAGCGCGAGGCCGGTAAGTTAGAGACTCGCATGAATCGCGAGAAACAATACAACCGCAAAGTTGAGATGAACGGTCAACTTCGCGAACTCAATAACGCAATCAAAGCATTGAAGAAATAGATGACTGAAAGTGCCAAAATGGAAAAGTTAAAAATGCACTCATTAGACTTGGTGGATGCAAACGTCGCCTGGGTCGCAGATCGTTTTCCCAACTGTGTTACCGAATCAAAGAGTGAGTCAGGCCAGCTCATAAAAACTATTGATTTTGCGCAGCTAAAACAGGAATTGTCAGAATCTATCGTCGAAGGCGTACGTGAAAAATACCACCTCGACTGGCCAGGGAAGAACGAAGCACTCCTTGCTGCAAATTCGCCAATTACTAATACGCTAAGACCAATAAAGGAATCCAGCGTTGATTTTCGTGACACGAGAAACCTTTTCATTGAGGGAGATAACCTAGACGCCTTGAAGTTGCTTCAGGAAACGTACCTCAACAAAATCAAGTTGATCTATATCGACCCTCCTTATAACACGGGCAATGACCATGTCTATGATGACGATTTCAAGGATCAAAGTGAAGCCTATTTTAATCGCTCCAAACAAAAAGACTCAGACGGAAGACGGCTGATCGCGAATGCAGAATCCAACGGGCGATTCCATTCCGATTGGTTGTCGATGATTTATCCTAGGTTGAAATTGGCACGAAATCTACTGAAGGAGAACGGTGCGATATTCATTTCGATTGACGACAACGAACAGGCCAACCTTCGACGTGTCTGCGACGAGGTATTTGGTGCAGAGAACTTTGTTGCAACTTTTGTTTGGGAGAAACGTACGACAAGAGAAAACCGAAAGGTCTTCTCTTTCAATCATGACTTCGTTTTGTGCTTTGCCAAGAATCGCCCTGCTTTTGAGGATGTTCGTAATTTCCTTCCGCTGACCGAAGAAGCAAAGGCTCGTTACTCGAACGCCGATGATGATCCGAGAGGACCTTGGCAATCTGTTTCACTCAATGCTCAAGCTGGTCCTGGCAGACGCAAAGAACAGTTCTACTCGATTACAACTCCGGGAGGACGCGTTGTTGCTCCCCCAGCTGGACGCTGCTGGATATATACAAAGAAACGAATGGACGAACAGATTGCAGACAATCGTATATGGTTTGGTGACGACGGTAATAACGTGCCTCGCCAGAAAGCGTTCCTCGCGGAGTCAACAAAGGGGCTGACACCGCATACACTTTGGACTGCGAATGAAGTTGGAACAACTGATGGTGCCAAACGAGAACTCACTAGGATGTTTAACGGAGTCGCTGTTTTTGATACTCCGAAACCGGTCGAATTGCTTTCTAGGATTGTTCAGATTGCCATGAGTCCGGGGGAGATTGCTCTGGATTTTTTTGCAGGTTCAGCCCCTCTTGCTGAAGCTGTAATCGAACAATCTCGCCAAGAAGGTAAGCCCTACCATTTTATTTTGGTTCAATTGCCAGAGCCTACAAATGAGTCGTTACCTCAACACTCGCAGCTTCGAGAGTTGGGACTTGAAACAATTTCTGATATCGCAATGGAACGAATCCGAAAAGTAGGCAATCGTGCTAGGGAGGAAGCCGCGCTGACCGCATCAGGCTTAGATGCTGGGTTTCGCGTCCTCAAGGTCGACACTTCCAACATGAAGGACGTCTACTACTCGCCCGACAATATCAATCAGGACGACCTCTTCGACCAAGCCAGCAACATCAAAGAAGATCGAGAGCCAATCGACTTGCTCTTCCAAGTGTTGCTTGATTGGGGCGTTGATCTCTCGCTCCCCATCGCTGAAGAAAAAATCAAGGACAAGACGGTCTTCTTCGTTGACCAGAATTCTCTTGCCGCTTGCTTCGATACCGATATCGACGAGGACTTTGTCAAAGAGCTTGCAGCCCGCAAGCCAATCCGGGCTGTCTTTCGCGATGCCAGCTTTGGCAATGACAGTGTGAAGATCAATGTTGAGCAGATCTTCAAAATGATCTCACCCAGTACTGAACTGAGATGTATTTAATTCCTTGCTCGCCTACGAAATCAGCGAAACCCGAAAAACTACCTGCGATTTGGCTCTCCCGCTATTGTGAGACTAGAAAAAGTGAAACCCTACAAACCCAAAAATTTGCCTCTGACAGATATCGACACCGGACAGTTGATTCGCATGATCGGGCCGGCCAATGCCGCAATCGCGCGCTACGATGGACTACTCCAAAGTGTGGTAAACCCATCGGTTATGCTTTCACCACTGACTCAGCGTGAGGCCGTTCTTTCGTCAAGAATCGAAGGAACTCAGGCAACCGTTGACGAGGTGCTCGGTTACGACGCAGGTGTCGAATTCGATCCGGCGAAGCAAGGTGATATTCAAGAGATCGTGAACTATCGAAAGGCCTTGTCGCTCGCTTCTGAAGCACTCGAACAAGGCCCGATTGATCTTCAGTTGATCAAACAAATGCACTCGGTCTTGATGAACAGCGTGCGCGGGCAACGAAAAGAGCCGGGACGTTTTCGCGCAGACCAAAATTGGATTGGCTCTGCCGACAGTACCATTGAAACTGCAAAGTTCGTCCCACCGTCTCCGCGTCGATTACCGGGTTTGCTGGAAGAGTTCGCTAACTACATGGCGGGCGATGACATTGACACGTTGGTGCAGTGCGCCATTGTCCACGCACAGTTTGAAATCTTGCACCCGTTCAAGGATGGTAACGGGCGAATTGGCCGACTGTTGATCCCGTTGTTTTTGTTTCAAAAGAAGGCTTTAGCCAGCCCAATGTTTTACTTGAGCGAATACCTCGAGGGGAATCGTGAAAGCTACTACCAAGGCTTGCGCAACATAAGTGACAAGGGGGACTGGACCGGTTGGATCGCGTTTTTTCTTGAGGCGCTTAAACACCAAGCGGTCGAAAATACCAATCGCGTTAAGGGAATCCTGTCGCTTTACGACGACATGAAAAGCCGTGTCACGGAAATTACGCACTCACAGCATTCACCGGCAATCCTGGACGCCCTTTTTGACAAACCGATCTTTCAATCAACTGATTTTGTTGATCGCTCGAACATTCCAAATTCAACTGCCAAGACGGCAATCAAGAAACTACGCGACGCGCAAGTTTTGACGGCCGTTCGAGAAGCAAGTGGAAATCGGCCAGCAGTGCTTGCATTTCGGGAGCTGGTTAACCTGGCTGAAGGGAGAAGTGTTTTCTGATTAGGGGGCTTGGGCTGACCCGCAAGGAGCTGCTCGAACTGCTTGTGGCTTGTCTTTGCCCTTGTGCGAGCGACGGACGGTTTTGCCGGCGGCATCCGAGCCACAGACTTTTTGACGCGAGACTACTTTGACCAAACATTCCTTTTTCAGGGGGGCATTTCAATTTGGAAAATAAAAAAAGGCTCGATGGGCGAACCTCGCTTTTTCTCGGGTTTTCCCTTTTTTCCAGTCGAAATTACGACATCTCAGCCAAAGACCGTCAAATTTTTGCGGCTCGTAAAAGAGACGCAGTGGGCCGCAAGCAGATTTGTGGTCGATAAACGGGCCACAAAATTACGCCTTTTTTCCTCGGCCAGCATGCAGAAATTACGGCCTCTCCAAACACGTTAAAACCATGAAACTCAAGTTCAAGAAACAACCCTTCCAATCCAACGCCGTCAAAGCGGTGGCAGATTGCTTCATTGGCCAGCCTAAAGAGAGCGGATTCAAATACCGCATTGACCCCGGTCGATCCGGTAAGCAAAAGGAGTTTGTGCAAACGACTGAGCAGGATGGATTCCGTAACGAAGATTTCAAGATCCCCAAAAGCCAAATCCTCAAGAACATCCAGGAAGTTCAGGGACGGGATCTCCTGCCTGTTTCAGCGTCGCTTGTCTCCGGAGTCTGCGATGTCAATCTGGACATTGAGATGGAGACGGGGACTGGCAAGACGTATTGCTACATCAAGTCGATGTTCGAGCTGAACAAGCGTTACGGCTGGACGAAGTTCATTGTTGTCGTCCCAAGCATCGCGATCCGGGAAGGTGTTCGGAAATCGCTTGATATCACCGCCGACCACTTCTTGGAGCAGTACCACAAACGGGCTCGGGCATTCGTCTACAACTCCAAAGAGCTACACAACCTCGAGCACTTCTCATCAGACGCTGGCATCAATGTGATGGTGATCAACGTGCAGGCGTTCAACGCGAGCGGCGCTGACAACCGGCGGATTTACGAGGAGCTGGATGATTTCCAGTCGCGCCGCCC
>CALKXO010000389.1 GCA_938003615.1 uncultured Pirellulaceae bacterium
CTCAGACCTCTCATTCTCAGACCTCTCATTCTCAGACCTCTCATTCTCAGACCTCTCATTCTCAGACCTCTCATTCTCAGACCTCTCATTCTCAGACCTCTCATTCTCGATCTCAGGTGTTTGCTGCCTACAACGCCAAAAATCTAGGTCACGTTCGCGCGATACTGTTGGCAACTGCCGCTGCCATGTTGGCGGCGATGTTTTGCTTTTCTGTAACGTACGCTTCTGATCCAGCTTTCGACAAATCGCCCGAAGCCAGCGTCGCTGCACAGGTGGTGCAAATCGATTCGATGATCAAAGAAGTGTGGGACGCTTACGGGTTAACGCCGTCTCGAGACGCGACGGATTCTGAGTGGTGTCGGCGAGTGTTTTTAGATTTGATTGGACGGATTCCATCTGTCGCCGAGGTTCAGCAGTTCCTCGGTGAAAAGGGCGCGACAAAAAAACAGGCGCTGGTTAATCGCTTGCTGTACGACGACATGTATACCGAGGAGTTGGCACGAAATTGGACGACGGTTTGGTCCAATTTGCTGATCGGTCGAACGGGCGGCAACGATAACGGTTCAATGATCAATCGCGACGGAATGTTGAAGTACTTGCGTGATTCGTTCGCAAGAGGGAAGCCTTATGATCAATTCGCGCACGAGCTAATTTCGGCGACGGGATCTACCGCTCCTGGAACCGACGGCTTCAACGGTGCGACGAATTACTTGATCGACAAAGTCAACGCGGAGAAGGGGGCACAAGCCACTGCTTCGACCAGTCGCATTTTTCTAGGCTTGCAGGTGCAGTGCACACAGTGCCATAACCATCCTTTCAATGACTGGAAGCAAAAGAAGTATTGGGAGATGAATGCTTTTTTCCGCCAGAGCCGGGCTGTCAACGGCGGGATGGAATCGGGGATGGGCAACGTTGCATCGCTTAGCGATGTTAATTTTGCCGGTGAGAACGGCAACAATCTGGATGAAGCCGAGATCTATTACGAGATGCGAAATGGTTTGGTGGCCGCTGCTTGGCCGGTGTTCGTCGATGGCACAGAAGTGGGAAAGAGTGGCGATGTGAATGTCGTCAATCGTCGTGAAAAGTTCGCCGATCTGACGGTTGCGTCACCATTTTTCGCCAAAGCGATCGTCAATCGAACTTGGGCGCACTTTCTGGGCTACGGTTTCACCAGCCCTATCGATGACCTTGGGCCGCACAACATTCCAACGCACCCTTCCCTGCTGGAGTATCTTGGTCAGGAATTCCGCAGCAGCGAATTCAATTTCCGTGAGTTGCTCCAATGGATTGTGTTAAGCAAGCCTTACGCACTTTCGAGTAGGCAAAACCGAACCAATCAATCAGACGATCCGTTACTTGGCGAGACACCAAAGTTCTCCCACTTTTACCTTCGTCAGATGCAGGCCGAACAGCTATATGAGTCTCTGCTGGTTACCACCGGCGGGGCAAAAAAGAATCTTTCTTGGGAGGAGCAGGAGCAAGTCAAAAACCAATGGCTGCAACAGTTCAATCGCGCCTTCGGCAATGACGAAGGCGGAGAAGCGACGAATTTTAATGGCTCGATTCCCCAAGTGCTGATGATGTTCAATAGTGACATGATTCGTGAAGCCACCGGCGTGGCAGATGGCACATTGATCGGAGAGGTGGCCAATAGTGCGCTGTCTCCCAAGCAGATGATCGATGCAATTTTTATGGCCGGATTGTCACGCAAACCGACGCGCGACGAAGTGGCCCTTGCGAAATCGCTGGTCAATGCTAACAACGGCAACCTTCCTCAAGGGCTCAGCGACCTGTGGTGGGTGATCTTGAACACAAACGAATTTATCTTGGTTCACTGATGATTCCCCCATCGACTGACCGATTCAATTAAAACTCGGCGAAAAGAAACCTTAGGTTCTCAAATGAATTGTAAAACTCCACGCGGCATGAATAGGCGTCACTTCATCAGTCACCTTGCTGGCGCGTCTGCCTTTGTTGGCAGCGCGATGGCGATGGGTAGAACGTTAGAGGCCAATGCCCAGACGTTGACCAAAAATCGCAAAGCGGCCATTTTGCTATGGATGGGTGGCGGACCGTCGTCGATCGATTTGTGGGATCTCAAGCCAGGTTCCAACACAGGCGGACCGTTTCGTCCGATCTCCACCAATGGCGATATGCAGATTTGCGAGCATCTGCCGATGATGGCCCAACAAATGGACAAAGCGTCGATCGTGCGATGCATGAGCACGCGCGAGGCTGACCATACGCGTGGTCGTTACTACATGCATACCGGCTACGTCCCCAATCCCAACGTCGTCCACCCCAGCTACGGATCCGTCGTCGCTCATCAGCTTGGTACGCAGCGACCGGAGTTAGAGATTCCTGCGTTTGTTTCTGTTGGCGGCGACAGTGAAGGGCCTGGCTTCTTAGGGATGGCGTATTCACCGTTTTCAGTTAACTCAAACGGACGGATTCGAAACTTGAATCTTGGTATCTCGCCCGATCGTGTCTCCAGCCGAATTGAGGCGTTGAGATTGATGGAAACAGGATTCATCAACCAGAACCGCGGGCTTGCCGCGTCCGAGCATGCCAAGGTTGTTGGGAAAACCGTCTCGCTGATGAGCAGTGAGCAAATGAAGGCATTCAAGGTGGAAACCGAACCTTCCAAGGTGCGTGAGCGTTACGGCGACACGAATTTTGGACGCGGCTGTTTGTTGGCAAGGCGACTAGTGGAAGCTAACGTGCCTTTTGTGGAAGTGAATCTTGGTGGTTGGGACAACCATCAGAATATTTTCAATACACTTGAGAACCAGAAACTGCCCGAACTTGACCGCGGCATGAGTGCCTTGTTTGAAGACTTGGCCCAACGTGGAATGCTCGAGGATACTGCAGTGATCTGGATGGGCGAATTCGGACGCACGCCAAATATTAACGGCAATACCGGACGCGATCACTGGGCGCGCAGTTGGTCCGTCGTCGCTGGTGGTGCCGGCATGACGCCAGGCGTGGCAATCGGTCAAACCAACGAAGACGGGACCCGAGTCGAAGGGCAAACCTATTCTTCGGAGGATTTGATGGCGACGGTTTGCAAGTCGTTGGGAATCGATCTGGAAACGACCTTTACCAGCACCAGCGGTCGGCCGATGAAAATTGCCAACAGTGGCAAATTAATCAAGGGCCTAATCTAGACGATGTCGATTAAAGATTTGCAAGGGAACGAGGTTGTCGCGCCTGCGAAAGCCAAGCCTGCGGTGGTGTTTCTGTTGATTGTGGCGTCGGCTATTTTGCTCGCCGCCATTTTGGGATATCGAATATACGATTGTACCAACTTCAATCACCGCAACCGACAACGATTGAGAAACTTAGAGAATTACGGAGCTGCCGCAACGTTGCGCGACAATCGGCGCGACTGGAAGTATCCGTGGTTGGTGAAAGATACCTCGCCAGTCAAATTAATTTTCTTCGATCACCCGCGTTTCGAAAAAACACGTCTGACGGACGTCGATATTGATCGCATTGTACGATTGATTGGCGGCTTGCCCGCGGTGGAATCTGTCCACGTGGCACGTCAGAGTATGTCGTCAGACATCGTCGAGCAACTTGAACAGCGTCTCTTACCGATTGAGTTCACCACGGAATAAATGGAGTCGCCTGCGGTGCAATTCGATTTCAGTATCAACCGTGAAAGACGCTGAATGACCGAAAGTTCGGATGGGGTGGTGGACGTTGTTTTTCAGATAGTTTTTGGCTGCATGTTTTTCGCATGTTTCGTTTCTTTCGTGGCTGAAAAAAACACTTCTGTTCGCGCACGATTCGTTCCCGTTCGACCTTTGGAAAGTAACCAAAGTTCACCAACAAGCCAAGATTGGAACCTCCCAATGGGTCGTAAATAGGATTCGCCACCAAACCGGCTTGTTGCATTTCCGGTCGCCACTGGTCCTTCAATCCATTAGTAAAAATTCCATCAGGTTAAACTCCGTTTTAGCCCGAATCATTTCGTAGGACGCAGTCAAACGCGGATTAAGTTCGACAACTACATCTGGTCCGTTGTCTGCAAGAATCATGTCCACCCCTAGATATCCATGCCACGCCGGAAAATTAGCGGCGACCGTCGTTGCCAATGCTGCCGCGCGATGCTGCAGACTGTCCTGGAGCGGATAGACCGATTCCACAAAGTGTCCAACAGGCTCAGGCTGCGTGGTTTCAAAATCGCCTAGCTGTTGCTGATTCCATGTCTTTGAAAATCGCTGCTCGGTTGCAGGCAGCAGTCGCGCCTCGTGCCGGTTGCGAACAATCGAAACGCTGACTGGCTTTCCTGAGATGTAACGCTCCGCGCGCGAGGCTTGGTTTGTGCCTTGCTGTTTGGTTGCTACTGCAAGTTGCCTCAGATTGTGGCACAGGAGAACGTCGTCTCCGCCTGCGCCGTCAGACGGTTTGAGCACCAACGGCCATGAGAGCTCCTCTGCTGCTTCGATCAATTTAGCCAATGCACTGCCATCACCGTCTGCCAGAGTTTGGGCTGGCAATGGGATACCCAAAGGAACGGAGATCCCTTTGGATTTGAGCAACTGCTGCGTTTGGTTTTTGTCGGCGAAGATCTCAATCAAATTTTGCGGACCACAAAGCACTTTTGTTTGGAATCCATCCAGCCATTGGATACAGCGCGTTAAAATCCCCTCGCTCTCCGGGGCGATCAAAAAGATATAGTCGGATTCGTTGGCCAACGACCGAAGTGTTGGCTTAAGCTGCTTTGCGATTTCGATCGGGGTGATCTGAAAGCTCTCGTGGCGGCACAGTGCTTCGAAATTGTCGATGGCCCCGTTGAGACGCGCGTCCAATGGCGATAGGACGTCCACCCCCAGCTTCAAGCAGTCGTCGAGAATAGCCCCGAACATGCTTGCGCCTTGCTGAAGAAACGGATCATGCGCGGGGGGAGCCGCTTCGCCAGCCATGCCACCGCCTACCATCCATTCAAAGACAAAGATTTTCATAATGCTAAACAAAGCTGAGTGCGTCGAGAATCGAGAGGCTGGATCGCCACCGAAATGATGAAGGAATACCTTGGGAGATGCGGACGGCATTGGCAATCGGTTGCTTTACAATGCGCGCCGCTGGCCTACAATCAACTGGGGGATGGGGACAAACCCATCGATGCAGTATCAGGAATTGTACTTGGTACAATCTGTTTTAGATATGATTGGCTACTTCGGTGACAACACTAAAAACGAAACGCGAAGGTTCGATTCTGATTGTCAATTTTCAGGATGTCAGTTTAATTGACGAAAGTCGAATTGAGTCGGTTGGGACAGAGCTGTTGGAGCTAACCAGCAATGGCATCAACGAAAAAATTGCACTCAATTTTCACTCTGTTGGCTTTATGTCGTCTGCGATGATCAGCAAAGTGATCGACTTTGGAAATGCCTGCAAGAAAGAAAAGATCAAGTTGCGGCTTTGCAATATTAATGACAACGTGAAGAAAGTGTTCGATCTGATGCGTCTTGAGAAAGTGTTTGACATCGACGCTGATGAGGAAACGGCGATGGCCAAGCTGGCCAACCGAGGCTGGTTTGGTTGAAAGCCCGTTTTACAGTTCGAATCGTTTTACCGATCGAACTGCACTACAGTTCCGGTTTGCGGATGGGTTCAAAAACAGTTGTGCGCGGGTCTGAATGCGCTTGAAACATCTGGTGAGCCTCTTTGTATAGCGCTTCTTGACTGCGGAACTGTCGCTTCTTCTTTTTCTTTTCTTCGACGGCGCGGTAGGTCCCGACATCTCCAAGAATGGATGCGTTCATGTTGTCATCGAAATAGGCATTAAGCATCCTGATCAAGCGACCTTTGGTATGGTCCTGTTCAACAGGAACCAACAGCTCGACTCGTCGGTCCAAGTTCCTGCCCATCCAGTCGGCACTGGAGATGAACACGCGGTCATCGCCGCCATGCCGAAAATAGAACACACGCGCGTGTTCAAGCAGACGGTCCACGATGCTGACCACCGTGATGTTTTCGCTAAGTCCCTTTTTGCCAGGCAGCAAACAGCAGATACCGCGAATGTTCAGCCGGATTTCGACTCCAGCTTGGGACGCCTTGTACAGTGCGTCGATAATTTCCCGGTCCACCAGTGAATTGAGTTTCGCGACGATCAGACCAGAACCCACTTTTTGCTGGTTCTCGATCTCGATGCTCACCATTTCTAGGAGCGTTTCGCGTAGGTTAATGGGGGCCGCCGAGAGTTTGCCAAGCGTCTGAGGAACCGATAGACCTGTGATCGCATTAAAGAAATGAATGGCGTCAATCCCTAGCTGCTCATCGCACGTAAACAGGCTGATGTCGGAGTATATCCGGGCGGTTGATTCATTGTAGTTGCCCGTGCCAAAATGAACGTAGCGTCGGATGCCAGTGGTCTCTTTCCGCACGACAATGCAGACTTTTGCGTGAGTTTTAAGTCCTTGAATTCCGTAGATGACATCGACGCCTGCCAGCTCCAAACGCTTGGCCCACTGAATATTTCGAGCCTCGTCAAATCGCGCTTTCAACTCGACGATGCACGTTACGTGTTTTCCGTCGATGGCGGCCTCCTCCAGCGCCGACGCGATCGCACTTTTTTCACTGGTGCGGTAGAGCGTTTGTTTGATCGCAATGACTTGCGGATCAGCAGCAGCTGCACGGACGAAATCGACCACCGGATCGTACGATTGATATGGATGAATCAGCAAGCGATCTTCCGTTGCGATCTTCTCGAAAATTTCGGACGGTCGCATCATTTCCGCTACCGGCTGCGGCGGCCAAGGAACATCTTTTAGGTGATTGAACCCCTTCATGAAACTAATGGCGAACAGATCCTTCATTGCCAACGGGCCATCGACGGCATACACATCGTCTTGCGTGATCTCCACCGCATCACAAAGAAATTGGGTTAGCGATTCTGACGCCGAAGCGCTGATCTCCAACCGCACGCATTGGCTCGTCTCTCGCGCCTTGAGCATTTCCTGCATGTCGATCATCAAATCAGCGCGGCTATCTTCGTCAATCTCGACGTCGCCGTTTCGCGTTATGCGGAACGGAGCCCATTCCAAAACCTCTTGCCCGCCAAACATCTCAGACAGGAACATTCCAAAAACTTCTTCGAGATACATGTAGGAATAAGCTTCGCTGCCGGGGACTGTCCAGATTCTGTTCAGCGATCTCCCAAGTGGAACTAGCGCGTATCGCACACCGGACTCTGTTTGTTGGTCTGAAGAGAGACCAGATTCATCGTCGTCCTGCGTCGACGGTACCGAGGCGCCGTCTCGGGGCGCGATAATTTGTTCCCTGTCAGCTTTCAGTTTCACGCACAAGCACAGTCGGGTTCCCGATAGCATCGGAAACCCAAAATTGTTCTCCACCGCCAATGGAGCCGCGGCTGCCGACAACTCTGTCTCAAACTGACGTTCGAGGTACGCGCGTTGGGTCTCGGAAAGGTCGTCCGGCCGCAAGCGGATGATACCGTTGTCCCGCATTTCCGGTTCCAGTTCACTGAGACATCGAACCTGCGTCGCGTACATCTCCCGCATGCGCTTGGCGATTGCGGTCAGTTGCTGCGTCTCTGTCATCCCACTAATGTCAGGCTTGCTGCTGCCGAGCTGTTGGACAAGTTTCAAGCCGCCGACGCGCACCATGACAAATTCGTCAAGGTTCGACGCACTGATCGCCAAGAACTTAAGCCGTTCAAGCACTGGATTTTTCTTCCGAAAAGCTTGGTCAAGGACACGCTGGTTGAAATCAAGCCAGCTGAGTTCGCGATTGAGATAATTGGATTTGTTCTTTTTCATAATTCGTCGCGGGTGGACTTAAGCCGAGGAGTTTTTCCAAAGATCGCAGAAAACAGAGCACCTGCTTGTTTCAATTCCAGTGTTTCAAGCGACAGGTCAAGTGACTGGTCGACGAATAGCTCGACCTCGTCGGGGAAAAGTTTACACTCGAATTTGGAAAACGGTTGTCGGTGCGTGACGTCTAGCGCTTTGGCGATTCTCAATATCGCGGCTAGTTTCGATACCGCCACACGACTGCGACGTGACAAACTGGAATACAGCGGGTGCGATGGTTGAGGCGATGCACCACGGAAGTAACGTGCGATCATCGCGATCATCTGAAGCTCTCGTTCGCCAATGCCAAACATTTCGCTGTTGCTGATTAAATACATCGAATGCTTGTGACGAGAGCGGCTGCTGATAAACAAACCAATCTCGTGAAGCAAACCGCCGATCTCCAACAGGCCCCGAAAGCGACGCGGCAGCTGATGTAAGACTTCCAGTTGATCAAAAAGTTGGCAGGCAAGATCGGCCACATGTGTCGCATGAGATTCGTTGAAACTGTATTTTCGTCCAAGCAACATCGCGCTACGAACGATCTGGGTTTGGATGGAATCGGTCCACTGATGGTTGTCCGTCATCTCTTTGATCAGGCCATCACGGAGATTCACATTGGCCACGGCGATTTTGTCGACCTTGAGTGCTTTGGCGAACATGACATGCGTCAGCAGGCCTGGCCCCAAAGTCTGGGCATCGGGAAGGCTCAAGTGATACTGGGTCACTAGACTTTCTGGCGATCGCTTGAGCACGTCGTCAGCGAACTTGGAAAGTTCTTTGATCGAGAGCTTGACGATTTGGTCGGCGACGGGTTTTTGAGTGATTGTCTGCACCGCGAAACGTACGTCTCCGCCCATCGACACCAAATACTTTGGCGCGATCTTCTTTGGCACCGAGTGCAGGAACTGGTCAAGGAAGCCCCGGATTTGGGCCTCCATCAGTTCCCGTGATTTTACCAATGGAGCGTCGTAGACCTCTAAGCGTTTTCTCAAACGCAAGGTGCCCAGACGATACGTCTTGGCGAACGAGACATCGTGTTTGTCCAGTAACATGACTTCCGTCGAGCCGCCACCGACTTCGATGACCACCGACTGTTTGTCAAAATACTCGGGTTCGTTTCGTAGAAACGGCAACAGCCCTAAATAGGTCACCCTGTGCAAAACCGACTCGTCGAAGTCTTCGATTTCAAACTGGGTTGCAATAAAGATTCGGTCTTTGAATGCTAGGCTGTTGGACGCTTCGTTGACGCCGCTGGTCGCGATCACACGAATTGCTTCAGGGTCGCTGATGCCGTATTCATCCAGTTTCGCGCGATAGATGCTCAGGACATGAACACAGTCTTCGATAGTGCCGCGCTCAATACGTCCTTTGCTGAAAGAATCTTTCCCTAGGCTCAACCCTTGGGAGAACGATTCGGTGTTGCGGATGGAGCCGTCGCTGCGAATTTCAGCGATTTGCATCCGAACCGACGAAGCGCCCACGTCGATAACGGCCACCTGTTTGGGGCCGGGCGGCGTCAGCACGTCTTTGGGATAATTTGAGTCGCGGTTGACCATGCGTTGATAATTGGGGGAACAGGACTGTCGGAGGAACTAGGGCTCGCGCCTTTCGAGATCGCGCCTTCTTTCGAGATCGCGCCTTCTTTCGGGATTCCGCCTTTTTTGAATAGGGCTCGCTCCCTTGTTTTACTACCGTCGACGTTTCTAGGTCGCGGTAACGGCTTGCTGCGCTAGTGCCGCAGCGCCCATCACACCCGCGTCATCGCCAAGTTTTGCCGGTACAAGTTTGTAGACGTCTCGCATTGCTGGTAGGATTCGCTTTTGCGCACGCTTTTTGATGACGGGCAACATGGTGTCCTCCATCGCCTCGATCAGGCCGCCACCGAATACGATAACATCGGGGGCCATCAAGTGGACCATGGTTACCACGGACATCGCGAGATATTCACAAGCGTCCTCGACAATCTCTTTGATGACCTTGTCGCCTTTTTCGATGGCATAGGAGATGGCGCCGCTGCGGATGTCGGAGATGTCTGTGCCGGCTTTCTCGAGCAAATTAGGCGCAAGACCACGGTACGCGGCCAACGCACATTGGCCAGCGATTGTCAGTCGCGCTGCGACAGCCTCCAGCGACCCATGGTTGCCAGCGCCATCGATGGCCCCGCCGGGAAGCACCGGGATGTGACCGATCTCCATGCACGTACAGTTTCCACCGAGGAAGAGTTTTCCTTCGTAGACACAGCCGCCGCCAATGCCAGTGCCGGGGAAGATGCCGATCACGCACCGTGCACCCTTTCCGGCGCCGAATTTGTATTCTCCAAAAACCCCCGCATCGACATCATTGGCTACCGTGACCGGAAATCCAAACTCGCTCTCAATCGATTTGCCGACCGGAGCATCTTCCCAACCTAGATTCGGCGCCGAACGAATGGTTTTCTTTTTCAGGTCCAGCGGCCCCGGGCAGCCAATGCCAAGTCCTTTTACCTGAGATGCTTTGATGCCGGCGTTTTCGAGAGCATCACTAATGGTGGAGTTAATCCGTTTGAGACCGGCTTCCATTCCTTCGTTACCCTTGGTCTTTTTACGGGCCTTGCCGACTTGCTTGAAGTCGTCGTCAAATACGACCGCCAGCATTTTTGTGCCGCCCAGATCAAATCCAATCCAGTAGTCCTGCGAAACCTCTGACATATATCTTTTCCTGATGTTGTGAAAGTGACATCTTGGCCTAGACAGTGTAGCCGAAGCCAAAGAACGCTTGAATATGTGGTCGATGGCGACCTAGCGCTATAGCTACCCGTTTTGCGGCGGATGGGATTGCCAGCTGGGACCTCAGTAGAAAGAAGGTCGTCGTCATACGGGAGGTCAGCATATCGCAAGGCGATGCAAGCGAAATTATCGAAGGTGAGCCCAGAGTGGGTAAAACCCTTCTCAAATGCCTGAAAATTGGCAAAAATGCCAATTCATTCCAATTCGCGGCATTGAGTGGTCGAGAAGTTGTCGATACAATCGCTCACTTCTAAAAATTAAACATTAGTAAATGTAGAAATCACGTAGGTTTTCATAAATGGCTGTTCCAAAGCGTAAACACTCAAATGCTCGCACCGGTAGCCGTCGTGCTCACGATTCTATCAAACCGCGTCCGTTGGCCGTATGCTCCAAATGCAGCACGACGATCCCAACCCATGTTGTATGTCCAAACTGCGGATTCTACATGGGGCGCGTGGTGACTCCTGAAGTTGACGAAGCGGGTACCGATTAAATCCTCCGGCATCAGCCTGCGTCAAAATCAACCCATGGTTGAATTCTGGAAAAGGAGAAAGTATCGCCTCTGCCCATGGAGCCAATACAAAATCGCCGCATAATTACAAACCGCGACTTACACTCTTTTGCTCCCCCTCGTCGGTTTCAGTTGGAACATCAACTCCAAAATTTCCGCTCGTATGAATAACCTACGCCGCGAAGCAAGTTTTGTCTGAAAACTCATTTTCTCGATAGTGGAGCGGCAGCCTTCTAACAGCACACATTGAAAATTTTGGGTTCTTAGCCCATAGGACTTTATGGACAGCAGGAAGAGAAGTGCCCGGGCATTCACAGCCCGAGCACGCTGCTTCCGGCTGGAGCACATGCCATTTGACAAGCACGTGCCATTTGACAACTACGCATCAAATTTAGAGCCGGAAGTTCGTCAATCCCACCGGCCCCATAAGTGCCCCGAACTGATTATTGATCAACAGGATGGTGAAATCTTCTTCACCATCGCCATCAATGTCGCCCGTCACAAAACTTGCCGCAGGAATGAACCCACCCATTTGCGGTCGAAATGTAGCTCGGAGCTCACCAGGCGTTCCCGAAAACTCAGCATCACCAATAAATACGAAAGCATCGTCTCCAGGTGTGTTGACATTCGCATCAATTGCTGTCAGGTCAATAACATCGGCAGGCAATCTCTCTGTCCCATTGGAAAACTCAAAGAGCCGCTCAGTTCGTCCAAGAGTAAAAGAATTGTTGGTCGGCGGCGCGTCATCAACCGAGTCGTACCTGACCAGCTCAGATACAAAAGGTGAAAGGTCGATAGTATCAGGACCAGTGAGAGAATCAATGACAACCTCTGGGTCGGGTAGTTCAGGCATCTCTGGCTCTGGCTCTTCAGTATCGGCAAATTCATTTACCTCAAATCCAATTGCTTCGAACATTCCTAGATCGTTGTTGCCAAGATCCATTAAAACATCAGACATATCGGCCGAAGGACGATTTCCGCCTACAAGCACGGTTAATCCCGCAGACACTCCGCCGACTTGGAGGGTGTCGTCCTCTCTACCTCCAGCAAAGCTGAGCATCTCAAATCCAGAATCCTGGATGATTGCGGAGTCGTCGCCTCCATTGAGTTTAACAACAGCCTCGCCCAGTTCGAGGCCCTCGATCATAATTAAGTCATCTCCACCTCGCATTCGCACATCGAGCGAACTAATTCCGCGTGCTCTGACCCATGCGCGGGGTGACCGACCGTTCAATGAAACCTGAGTTGCTCCCATCCCTTGAATTCGAACATCTCCGCTTCTTCTGCCTGGTGTCAACATGATCTCATCATTTGAACGACTACCAGAAATTTGCAATTGCCCATCCTGAACCTGCACTTCAACAATAGGTTCTTGTGCGGCAATATTTTGGACCGTGGTTACAACAAAAATTGCAGCCAAGCTCCATCTCGCCATAAAATTAAAATTCATCACTGTTCCTTTTCTAAAATTTTCTTACCTCTATTTGGCATCACACAGCGTATGCCATCACGAACTTATCCGTGATCTATCCTTTGGATGTGACGCGAAACAAACAAAAGCCTTACCTTGCCATCACCGGTCGTCGCAAGTTCAAGTTCGTTTGTATGAAACTGTCTATGTCATCACGGAAAGAGTAGGTGACAAACATGAAGAAGCATTCGTTGTCGATTAATCCCTTGCCCCAATCTGCCCGGGAGTTTGAGCGCAGAGGAACAATATTCAAGGAAGTAAAAAGGGAAGAAGTAAAAAGGGAAGAAGTAAAAAGGGGGCGCAGCTCATTGTTTCTTACGGTCCAACTTCGGTCTTCCGCGTTCTCGTAAAGTGTGCTTTAGTTTTAAACGCGACGAAGCTTGTGTCAGGAATCGGTCCGATCCATACGGGAAACCTTTCTGCATAGCGACAAATAGAATTCCCTGCCCGCGACAATTAGAATTCTCTGCCCGCGACAATTAGAATTCCCTGCCCGCGACAATTAGAACTGCCGCCCTGCTGCCATTTGCTAGCAGTTTGAGTGAGTCAATTTCGAATTGAGCGACAATTAGAATTCCCGTGTCTCCGGAGTTCGATTCTATCTCGCAACTCCTATTTTTAACGGAGTTTACGATGGTCAGCGTCGGACAAGTCAAGGAACTGCGGCGATTGCTCTTTAGCGGCAAGTCGCTCGCCTTCTCAGCAAGGATGACGGAAATGAGTGACAAAACAGCGCGCAATTACCGCGCCGATGATCGGCTGCCCACGCAGCGCAAGACCCAACGCGCCTATCGGACTCGGCCCGACCCGTTTGCCGAAGTTTGGCCTGAAGTCCAGCAGCGCCTTGAGGACCAACCGCGCCTCAAAGCACACACTCTTTTCTAATGGCTGCAGCAAACCCACCCAGGAGAATTTCCCGATTCGACTCGCCGAACATTCGAACGCCGGGTTTCCAAATGGCAGGCGCTCTACGGCCCCGACAAACCCGTCATGTTCCCACAACTTCATCATCCCGGTCGCTTGGCGCTAGTGATTTCACGGTCTGCAACAGCCTTGGAGTCAAGATTGCTGACGCGCAGTAAGCGTCCGCGAGCACGGTTGTTGACGGTTGGTTTATTTTCAGGGTTTCGTTTGAATCTCTGGAGCCAGCTTAACCATGACACACCAACATAAACGCCACCTATGGACACAACGACTACAACGATATCGACTCTCTGGCCAAACTGTCGTTGAATTTTGCCGCGACGAAGAAGTCTCACAAGCCGCCTTCTATTATTGGAAGAAACGGCTACGTGACCTCGAATCGTCCTCGTCCGAGGAATTATCAGCCTCTGCTGATCCAACGCTGCGGTCCAACGCTAATCCGCAATTTGCTAAAGTTGCACTTCCACCAGTAGTGGTCAACGCAAACTCCGGCACCGCCGATCCATCGTCGGCGTTTCTCAGCATCGCGCGGCTGACCAACGGAATTTAGATCGAACTTGGCAACAATCCTTCACAGGTCCGCCGTAAACGCTTAGCGGCGTAGCGTAAAAAAGATTGACAGAATTTTCAGAAAAAGTGCGCTTCGGACTTGCTAGCCGGAGCGTGCTTTTTTATGTTAACCACCATGTCGAACGCAGCCAAACTTTCAAAGCAGCAACTGATCGAGTTGATCGAAACTCGCGATAAAGAACTCGCAGTCAACCAACAAGAACTCGGCGAGACCAACAAGGAACTTCTCCGTGAGAAAGACATTAGTCGCCAACTTATCGAACAAAAACGTCAGCTCGAAAAAGAGCTCATTCAAGCCTTCCGCGACAAGTTCGGCCGCAAGAGCGAACGCTACATCGCCGACCCGGACCAATTGCGGATTGACTTTGGCGATACCGACCAAGGAGCCGATGCCGCAGACGGGCTCTGCGAAGCGGTCGAAGAAGCCGACCTGATCCCGGCTCACCGCCGCCGCAAGCCGAAGAAAAAAGATCGTTCTCTACCGGCCCACTTGCCACGCGTGGAAACGATCGTCGATGTCCCCGCCGAAACCAAAACCTGCCCGCAGCACGGCGAAAAGACGCTGCTTCCCGAAACGATGTGGGATGTGCGGGAAAAGCTGGTGATGATCCCGGCGAAGTTCGAAGTCCACGTGTTCAAACACAAGAAATACGCTTGCCAGAACCAACCGCAGTGCGGCATCGCTTCGACCGAACGACCGACTGGCATCGTTGAAGGTGACAAGTACGACACCTCCGTCGCCACGCAGATCATCACGCACAAGTACGGCTATTTTATGAAGCTGTACCGGCTGCAAAACTTGTTTGCCGGTAGCGGTTGGACGCCCAGTCGTGGCTTGATGTTGAACATCCTCACGGGGTGCCACTTCATCATCGAGCCGCTGTTGGTCTACTTCCAACAACAGTTGCTCACCGATCGCGTGATTGCTTGTGGTGACACCGGGACGACGTTGCTCTATCCGAAAGTGCTTCCGGATTTCGATCTGGATGATCCAAGGCAGGCTCGGGCGGCGGAAGGTTACCAGAAAGCGTTAAACGAAAACAAATCGAGCATCAATGCCAAGACTTGGGCTTACCGGGGACAGACGGTGAAGTTGAACGTGTTTGACTTTACGATCAGCCGTCATCGGGACGGGCCGGAGCTGTTCTTTGAAAATTATTCAGGCACGATCCTTGGCGATTGCTGGCACGGCTTTGAGTCGATCGCGCTTACGTCCGGCGGCAAAATTGCGCGGGCCGCGTGTAACGCTCATGCGCGTCGCAAGTTCGAGCGGCTGACGGATTATCCTACCGACCGCAAGAAATGGATGGACTGGTTTGGGGAGCTGTACGATTTTGAATCCGAGGCAAAGGAGCAGGGGTTGGTCGGTGATGCGCTGCTGAGTCATCGTCGTCATTACCAACGTCCGGTTTGGGAGCGGATGAGAGCGGAGCTTGATTCGATCGAGGAACGCGTCGAGCAGGTGGTGTTGCCCAAGAGCGATTTTCGCAGGGCGTTGAATTATGTGGTCAATCACTGGGATGAGTTAACGGGTTACATTGATGACGCTGAGTTGCCGATTGACAACAACGAGTGCGAGCAGTTGATGCGTACGGTTGCCTTGGGTCGTAAGAATTGGATGTTCGCGGGCAGTCTTGCCGGCGGCGAGCGGAGTGCTGGTTTTTTGACATTGGTCAGCAGTGCTCACCGGAATGATTTGGATGTGTGGGCTTACGTGGACGACGTGTTGAAGCGGTTATTGGCCGGGCAAACCGATTACGCTTCTTTGTTGCCATGGAACTGGGCATTGGAGCATCCGGATTCGATCCGGCAGTACCGAAAAGATGAGCGTCGCGACAAGAAGGCCCGCCAACGCAAGAAGCGTCAAAAACGACGCGCCCAACTTCGCCGCAGTTGATATTGACTCGTCCGTGTCAACACCGCCCAAGCCAACGGTAATTGGAAACGCTTACCCATAAACTACGCCAACGCTGTGCGGACGGTGAACGCTTCGACCAGGAAACGTGGATGGCGATAAGGGCGAAAGCAACGGGAGTAGTTGGTGTGTCGTTGCTAAAATGACTTGGATTTTATGTTAATGGCAATAGGTTGATTGGGAAAGCTTGGAGAATTTGACCCGCTACACCTTCGCTCGATGGTTGCAAGTGCTATCATTACAATATTGTAACTTTGGCTTCACTCGCCAAGATTTAACATCTTCTCTACGATCATGCGTATGAATTTATGAAGTCACCTGTGCCCGCGTTAGATGTAACAGTGTTTGTATCACCGACTTTTTCCGCTCCACCATTGGTGGAAACCGCACTTAGTATCCAATTTTCAGGCTTGAATTGGAGTGCGCTGGCTTTTGGCCCTTACTATCAATCTATTAAGAATAGATTTCCAGGAGCTTCAGAAGAACCGAGTCTGCCCCCAATCATAGAGACTTTCCCAACTACAATTTTTGACCCCAAGCAACTTGTGCTAATTCAGGGCATTCAGCCATCAAGATGGTTGTTCAGTGATGAACTAAACTCATCACTCCTACAGGTTCAAGCTGATCGGTTTGGCTTTAACTGGCGGAAAGTAGAAGATGAGTCGTACCCACGATACGATGTCAATTGCGAAGTTTTCCACGATGAGTTTAGAGGCTTTCGAGAGTTTTGTGAAAAAGAGCAAATTGGAAATCCCCAGCCGCAGTTTTGCGAAGTGGTGTACGTAAACCACATAACACCGCACACAGGTGAAGAATTAATAGACCTATTTGAGAGAACATTCAAAGGAGTTGAGTTTGCGACGCCGAAACCAGAACTTGCGACATTTAACCGAACATATGTAATCGGAAACAAGGAAGGTCGACTGTATGCTCAGGCAAGCATTCTTCCTAATGATAAAATCACATTTAAGCTCACTTCTCGCGTGCGCTGCACAAGCGAAAGTTGGCAGAGTTCGCTAGACCAAGCTCATCGAGTTTTGATCGAAAGATTCGCAGAGTTAACTGAATCCGAAATGCACAATCAAAGATGGGGGTTAGAACAATGACAGGCCAAACAGCTTTCCCACAAAACAACGCTACTAGAACATTCGCAGAGGTTAGTGGTTCTAGTGAAAGTTACGTACTTGCCACTAGGAACTCATGCGAATGGCTGTCAACTGCAGTTCAAAGATTAGGTGAAGTTTCAAGACTAAAACAAAATTGGGACAGTTATGATTCAAATGCTGTAGACATTCATGCAGTCCATTATGCGCACTGTCTTCTATCTTGGCTCACGAACCATATTGGAATCACCCAACCAAAAATTTCAGCGACTCCGTCGGGCAACGTATGCTTTTTCTGGGAAACACCAGACTTCGAAGTTGAAGTCTGCCCGAACGGCTTGTTCCTGTACCTCGAAGGTGAGAATGAAGGGGAGACACCTGATGCAAGTGAAATCGCCGCGATTTTAACAGTGGACAAATCAGCTTGATGCCTGAGGATGTTAAACAAATCGAAAATTCGGCTATTATTATGAGACGGATTCCGCCGCCGTTGTCACAGAATACCAAGTCGACGCCTGACGGTGCTTTGCGTCCGACAAGCCAATTTCTTCAAAAGCGAGACAAAAAGGATTCAGGTATTTCGTTCACTCAGCTGTCTATTACTTCACCTCAATCACTCCTTCAGCAACTTGATTCCCAAAACATAGACCGAAGCGGTTGGGGCGTCTGCTGCCTATTGGTTGGCGACGTTCGCAAACTTGGACTCGAAGTAGTTCATAAGCCAGAGGGGGATGATCCAGGCCACTGCGAGATCCAGGGAGACATTAAAAGGAAGACCCCCAAGAAACTTGCCGAAAAAGCTCTAATGCTTTCTGATGCAGACATATTGAATGGAACTGTGCCTGACAGGACTTGATTGCCTGACGACTTCTATTAATCCGGTACGTACCGTTTTTGTTAAACCGCCCTTGAAAAAATACCGCCTTTTGTTGCTTCAACTTGCAACACTCGTTTGCCGATGATCAAAGTCGTTTCATTCGCAAAAAGACGGGTGGAAACGTTGATTTGCCCGCCGGAATCAGGTTTTTTCAAAATCAAGTTCCCTTTGGGAGTGGAGGTTCAAGTCCGGAGGCGACTTCTTTTTTGGTAGCTGCCCATTTTAGATTCGGGTTTATTTGATTTGTCGAATCTGTTATCAGATTGGCATGTCAGAATCCTCCACGCGTCAACTCGATCCCGATCCCCGCGACCTGAAGATCGCTG
>CALKXO010000390.1 GCA_938003615.1 uncultured Pirellulaceae bacterium
AGACTGTTTGGTTGCCCAAGTTAACGTCCCGTAGAGTCGTCTAGTAAGATAAGTGCCATGTTGCAAACGCTTAGGGGCGTCTAACCTCGGCCGTTGATTATAGGGTAAGCCAGATCAACGTTCTACGAATCGTAGGACTAGGCAACGACATCGACAATACCGTTTGGGCTGTTCCTTGGCCGTTCACCATCGGAAACCTTGCCCAGACCGGCTCTTGAAAGCCCAAGACAACGTGAAAAGGGTAGGCAAGCATCATTTTTGGCCGAGTCGGCACTGGAAAATTAAACTATAATATTGGGTCGTTCTGGCCATCGGTGGGCGGAAAATACAATTGGCGATTTACCGTAGATTTCCGGGATATTATCACTCGCGATAGACACCCGATTTCACTAAGCCAAATTTATTGAGCCGAACTCCCATCGATTCCTTCTTTTCCTCTTGATCATCAAACCTAACTGAAACATCGCCTTGCAAGCCTACCTACTTTTAAATGCCGGTGCCAACTCGGGAGCCCGTTTCGAGCTAGTAGCAGGCGAGAAAAATCTTATGGGCCGCGACTGGGAATGTCGGATCGTACTCAACGATCCTCAATGCTCGCGCGTGCATGCTGAAATCTACCACGCAGAAGAAGGCTGGTGGATCCGCGACAACAAAAGCAGCAACGGAACCTACGTCAACGGACAGTCCATTCAACAAGCTCGACTGATCGAAGGCACTCAGGTCAAAGTGGGCGCGTCATCTTTCACGTTCGACGTACTCAATCTGGAAGAAACGCTTCCCGAATCATCAGACAAAAGCGGTGTTGAGCGCCAAACGATCATCCTTGACCAATCGATGAATCCAAAGGAGACAGGGCAGTACACACTTGATTTTTTGAAAGGTCAGAACTGGGGACAAGATTTCTTCTTCCTGTTTCAGCTGTCTGTAAAACTACTCTCTGTCGACGAACCAGATCAGGTAATCTCAATCACCATGAAGCGCTTGTTCGATCGAACCGCCGCTTCGGCGGCAGGATTTCTTTGGTTGTCCGAAGATGGAACGCTCAAACCAAAAGTCTTCTTTCCAGAAGACCAAGCCAACATTCTTGAGCTCAATCCGGCCTTGACCACCCGAGTCGTTACCGAAAAACGCGCCCTGCGGGTCGAAAAGGGAACGGGAGAAACCAACAAGGCGAACAAGAATAGTCCGTTCTCAGATTCCATTTGTGTACCACTGGTTTCGGACGGTCAAGTTAAAGGCGCCATCCATCTTTATCGTGACAAAACGCCATTTCACGAGAGCCACTTCAATCTCGCTGTGGCCTTGGCGAACATCATGATCCGCTCGCTGGACAGAGCTCACCGATTATCTGCGCTGACGGCCGAACACCACTCGCTGGTGCGGAAGTCGGCCGCGTTTGATGAGATGAAGGGCGAAAGCCCGAAGATGTTAGAATTGAAATCGAAAATTGGACGCGTCGCGAAGGCGTCCGGTTCAGTCTTGGTACGCGGCGAGAGCGGTGCAGGTAAGGAACTGGTGGCTCGCGCCATCCATCGCTCCAGCCCACGGAAGGATCGCCCCATGTTAAGCGTGAACTGCGCGGCGATTCCACGTGAGCTAATGGAAAGCCAACTCTTTGGGCACAAAAAGGGTTCGTTTACGTCTGCTGATCGCGATCACATGGGCTGGTTCCAGCAAGCCGATTTGGGAACGCTATTTCTTGACGAGATTGGTGAACTGACACTCGAAGGACAAGCCAAACTGCTTCGAACGCTCGAAGGTCATCCGTTTCTTCCCGTCGGTGGCACCGAAGAGATCTCGGTCGATGTGCGAGTGATTTGCGCGACCAACCGCGACCTGAAGGAGTTTGTCACGGAGAAAAAATTCCGTGAAGATCTGTTCTACCGTCTGAGCGTATACGAATTGTACATTCCGCCGCTGCGGGATCGCGAATCCGATATCCAGATGTTGATCGATTTTTTCCTAGACCACTTTCGCAACCAACATGGCAAGCCAAACCTAAGTCTCTCCAAAGAAGCCAACATGCGGTTGCTAGGTTACCAATGGCCAGGCAACGTCCGACAATTGCGAAACGTTATCGACAGTGCAACGGTGATGGCTGAGGGCGAGAAAATCTTGGCGACGGATCTGGGTATCCGCGATGCCAGCGACGGAGAGTTCGAAACGCTCCGAATTGACCACTGGGAACGCAAGCTGATCATCGATGCCCTCAAACGTACCAGCGACAACGTCCCCAAAGCAGCCGAACTGCTGGGCATCAGCCGCGCTACGCTCTACCGAAAAATCGACGACTACGGCATTGAGCGCAAGTAGGGCGGTTCAACGGTGCAGTGCTGAGGACCAGTGAGTCACGCCGCTTTTATCTGAGCAGCAGCAGCGCTGACCGGCGCTGCGGGGATAACCGCACCGGCGTCTGCAGGTCGGACCCGGATCTCACGTTGTGGGAACGCGATCTCGATATTCTTCTGTCGGAAGCTCTGGTCAATCGCCATGTTAAGTTCGTGTTGAATTTTGGGCAAGCTGTCACGGTTAGGCAACACCACTCGCAACTCGAAGTCTAGCGTACTCTCACCAAAACATTTAAACACAACCTCGGGTGCCGGCGAGCGCCTCACAAGCGGATGTCGCCGTGCCACTTCCAGCAAACATTCCTCAACCATTCTGGTGTCACTTCCATAGGCGACACCAACAGAAATAATGGTGCGGTACAACGAATCCGACAGCGTCCAATTCATGACGTCATCGGTAATGAATTTTTTATTGGGAACAATCAACTCGCGGTGATCGAGATCGCGAATCGTTGTCGCTCGCAATTCCATTCGCGACACGGTTCCGGTAATGCCGTTAACCGTCACGAAGTCACCGACACGCACGGGACGTTCGATCAGAATAATGACACCGGAAATCAGATTGGCAAAAATCTCCTGTAGGCCAAATCCAAGACCAACCGTTAAACCAGCCGCCAACCACTGCACGCTGGACCATGAAAACCCTACCATGTGGACCGCAAACAAAATCCCGATAATGCCACACATATACCGAACAACAAATGAGATCGCGTAACGCCCACCCTTATCCAGCGGCAGGCGTTCCAGCAGCGTGATCTCCAGCAATCCCGGCAAATTCCGGCTGAGCACAAATGTCATCGCCAGTAGTCCAAGTCCTATCAGAACTTCGTGCGGCGTGACGAAAACCGGTTTTCCCAAAGCGTCCACACGTGTCGACTCCCAAAGCTCAATCCCATCTAGATACGTAATGGTAGGTGAAACGGTTGACCAAATCTGCCACGCCACCACAATCATTCCCATTAGCGCTGTGACGTTCACAAGCCGGTTGACTTGAGATGAGATCTCTCCAATGTTGATCGATTCGTCTTTATTGATTTGACCTTCATCATTGCGAGTCAACTGCCGCAGTTTGATGCGGAACTGAGCGGTCAATAACAAGCGGCTGATGAACCCGGCGCCAATGGCCAACCCAAACACTGCCAGCGCACTCCAGATCGCGCGCGTGCTCATTTCAAATGCAGTGAAGTGGTAGCCCGTTGCCGACATAAAGCACAACGTCAACAGTACCAGTGGGGATAAGTTAAGTGCTAATCGACGTGGCAAAGCGGTCCAAGGTTCGCCATCAGTCAACGTCGCGACATCAACAGGCCCGCCACTCAAAAAACTTTCGTTTGAACGACGACGCTCGGCACGCCCCACCCGCAATCCAAGCTTCGTCAGATTCTGATCCCATGTCTTGTTAATGATGCGACACCCCAGCCACAAACCGGTGGTCAGCGCTACGACGGAACCAATGAAAAACATGCGCCCCAGTGAATCGCTCCATGAGCCTTCCTGAAACGTGATTAGTGCGACTGCGAAGAAGCGACACGGCAGGCTAATACAGACGAACGTCCACATCAGGGTGTGCAGCCCCTTACAGAATCCTTCGTCCCAGCCAAAGTGCCGATGGGCGGGACCTTTGGATGAAACCAGAGCCGTCAGTGTCATCGCGACCAAAACGATGGGTGCTAAATCCTTCAGGCCCTGACAAACCGCGCCACGTAAGGAGTTAAGATCGTAGGCCGGCGACAATTGCCAAACAAGAAATAGCATTGTCAAAGGAACGAACAGCGCTGACAACATTGAAAACACAATGCTCGAAAGCATCGGTCGGTAACGCGAAAAGCGTTGAATGTCTTTGATCAAATCCGGGTTCTGAGCCGAATTCGACGGTGTGTTATTTGGGACACTTGCCATTGAGGAAACCGGTTTGGTTCTAAATCTATATAGTGGTTAGGGACGCGTCTGAGGGGGATCGTTCTACGGCAACGTTGGTCAACCTTTGAAGCGTCGACTGAAAACGAACAGCCCCACCAATCCCATCAGTCCGACTGCAGATTCATGAGGCCGGTGGAACATGCGCGTCGTTAAACAATCCAACAGACTGTACCATTGCGCTGGGTCGAAAAACTCTCGCGCACCGTGCCGAGTCTTGGCAAGGTGATCAAGACCAATCGATTTAGCAGACTGAATCCACAGTGTCTGCTCGTCAACAAACTTCTTCGTACTTTCGATCTCACTCACTAACTCTTTTCGTTCTGCTACGATCTTTCGCAGCAGTTCCGAATAGTCGTGATGATCTGAGCTCAATTGATCGTATTGCTGGCGAATGCCACCGACGAACTCGAGTGCCATTTTCTTTAATTCTTCCGCCGACATGGATACGGAAACGACACCAGCGAGTCGCTGTTCAACGTATTCGTATGGATGGGCCAAAGGGCGTCGTTGTTCGTTCAATTCGAGTTGTTCTAGGTTGATTTTTCGTAGATCAGCTTCAATTTCTCCAATGCGAGCGCGAGAACGAAACGGCGTAGGTAACTGCCGTCTGATATCGACCAGCAAAATCCCGTTTGCCTCGTTGAAGGTGGAGCCAACAATACTTTTCTCAGCCGTTTCATGATAGTTTTTCACTAGGTTAAGTTCCGACTGGACTTCCAAGTCTTCCTCACTAGCCATGCGGATTTTTTCGGCAAACTCTGCCCGTAGCTGAATCAACTGGGCGTTGGTGTTGGCCAAAGTCTTAAGTGCCGGAGCGGCTTCAATTGCCTTAAGTCGAGCCAATCGAACCTCTTCCGCGATGTCTTTGCGGCGTTGTTCGTTTGCGGCAAAGTTCCAAGCATCAATCTCTATCTCTAAAAGCTTTATTTCACGCGCCAAGTCATCACCGCGCATTGGCAGTAGCCGGTTCTCTAACTCGTGCAACTTCGACTCGCTACCGAGGGCCTTAATCCGATACACAAGTTCCAATTCTCTGGCCCGTATCAAGACCAACGCGTAGCTGTTCCCGTCACCACTTTCCTGCTCCTTCATCTGTCGGTTATTCTCCGCCAGATCCATTTTCGCTTTGTTGCGTTCCTCTGGGATCTTCTCCATGCGCTTCTTCTGCTGCAGCTCGGATTTGTTGATCTCACGAAGGCGTTCGTTGCGCTCTTCCAGTTCTGCCCGAAGCTGCTCAAGCTGTGCGAATAACTCGTCAGCACTACTGCTCTGGGCTGGTTGCTGTTGCTGGCGCACCTGTTCCAGTTGCCCCATCAAGC
>CALKXO010000391.1 GCA_938003615.1 uncultured Pirellulaceae bacterium
ATTGTTAATCGCCAATTCGGCCAATTGGCACGTCGCCCTTCGATCACCATCGCAAATCTCAAACGCGGCGGAGTAGTCGCCTTGCGCCAGTGGTTCCTCGATCGCCTCTAGGAACAGACGTTGCTGATCTTCATTGACAAACTGTTTTTGCCGAACACGTGCAGCCACCATGACCACTCAAAAAGCGCCCCACAAGGCAATCACGGCCATGAAAAAGTAGATCACGTAGCCCAAATATATAAAAATGTTATCCATGTATATTTACGTTTGTCTGTCAGAGGTTAAAAGAATGGTCTGTTGTTGTTTGTTTCGTTCTACGCTTCTAATTTCGATAGTTGATTTGGTCAACGATGAAATCAAACCCGTCATCTACAGCCGTCAGTCTAATAATCGTGCTTCGCACATCCTTGATCGATCTCTCGTCGGCCGCCAACATTTTGGCCTCTTGTGCGCGAATACGCTTGCGCGCTTCAGGCGAGTAAAATTGAATCATGTTGCACTTGTCCGTATTGACCCCCGCCGCGACGGCAATCGCTTCGTCCCAGCGCATCATCCGTTGCTTAATGTGGGCGAAATACAACGTCTTGCCCTCCTGGCTACGACTGGATTGCACCACAGCAGCCTGCCCTGCCGGATCTTTCACACGATACACTTCATCAGCTTCGCGTTTGAGTACGCCAATATCAATCTTCCAGTAGCTCAACTGCTGCTTGTACGTGTCGATGTCCGCGGCCTTGTAGTTGATCTTCCAGCGTTTGTACTCGGGGACCCCGTCTCCACCACCGCCAGGTCCGCCTTCACGCGAGCCATAGCCACCACCGGCGCCCGATACAGCAGCGTTACCACTTCGCTCGGCTAGGTTTGCTTTAACCGAAGATACAGCGTCGGTCACCGCCTCGAGCGCTTGTGCCAACTGAGGCGTCTCGACCTCCGGGAAGTCTTCCACGCCCGGATCAAACGCGTCGTCCTCAAATCCCTCAGGCTTTTCATCGCCATCTGCGCCAATGTTTTCGACTACGACGAATTTGTGTTGCGTATCAAAATTGAAGGTGCTAGTGAACCAAATCAGCCCCAGAATGGTTGCGAAGAATCCAACAATGATTATCGACGAAACCAAAAAAGCGCTCACCAAGTCATAGCGCGAGACCCTAGTCTCCGCCTTGACGAATTTAAACCGACTCGACTTCGAGGCCGCCTTAGTTGATTTTGCTGTACTCATCATGCAGTCCCTTTAATCCAGAAGCTCGGCGTCGGGCCTGAGCTTCAACAGCCAGTTTATCCAGCGGTCTTTAACAAGCTGAAAGTCCGAAAGCGTTGCTTCTTCAGGGACCGTAATCGAATCGATTTTTCGACTAACCAGTCGCAGTCCGTTGTGAGCCTCCCTGCAAACCCGTAAATCAGGATCGCCCAGTGCATAAATCAGCGCCGGAGCGTTGTCCAAATCCTGCTCGCCAGAAAGAAACTTGACGCCGATTAAACGCTTGTAATAGTTCTTGTCAGAAACCAACGACCGCAAAAATGCTCGCGCTTCTCCACGCGAATTCTCAGGTCGCGATTGATACTCGCGAATCGCGTCTTTAATGGAGTCTGCCAATAACGCAAGTTGATCGTTGGTGAGTTCTTCGCCCAAGTTTTCGATCAAGTCATTTAGGTTCTTTGAAGTTTGTTCCGAGCTGATTCGACCATTCTTCAATTCCTTGAGAGTCTTGCCTTGAAGTTTTCCCAATCCACTGCCTCCGGCCAGTTCACTTCCGGCGGGGGGGATCGAAAGTATCTCGCTACTGCGAACGAGAAACATGACTGCAAACGAGGTGTTGATTTCGGCGGTGACCGTCACTTCCGGACCTTTTGGTAACGCACCATTGTCTTTCTGCAAGCTTCGGAACATCTCAAAACCATCGTCATACCAAGACTTCATGGCCCGGTTTCCCACGTCCCCTTCGGTCTGCTGACGGAAAAAAGCATACCGCTCGAACGCATACATGTAGTAATAAGGCCACTTGTTGGGCTGCATCACGAACGCGTTCTCAAAATACTGATTGGCGTGTTGCTTACACGTCTTGAAATTGGACTTACTAATATCCACCAGCGGCCCTTCGCCGCTCCAATCAGCATTGGAGGAGCCCTCCTCACCGTCCTGTTCGGCGACAATGTGAACCGATATCGATGGCGGTAACTCAACACCTAACCCCTCAACGACCTTCTTTTCAATTTTTAGTCGAGGCTGCAACTTCAGCAGATCCCCCAAAAGATATGCGGTCCCCGATACGGCTGCATGAATTGAGATCCTCGGATCTCTCTCATGCGAAGAATAGGCCCACGAACCGCCTCGCTGCTTGGCAATGACGAACTCAAGAATGCGGCGCGTCGAGTCGAGGCTGACCGGCAAGTCGTGCTGCCGCGCCACAAAGTAAGCGAGCGCGATGTATTGGGTCTGCGAGGTGTCCCAAATGTCTTTGCCGACATAGCCAAACCCACCACTTTCCAGTTGACGTTCCTCAAACGACTTGAGCAACGTCAAGATCTGCGGACGATACTTCCGGTCATCAACCTCGCACAGCAAGATTAAAGAGAGACATGGGTGATAGAGGGCATGCGAGCGCAGTAGAGATCCCGAATCGACTCCCCGCAACACGCTTGCGATAGCATTTTCGATGACCGGATTGTCTTTGGGGACATATCCCTCGTAACGCTTGCTGGCCTCGGCTATCGCCAAACCAGCCAACACGCCTCGTTCGCCATCGGGGTTTGAGTTCGTTAAAAAGGCGACAGCTTTATCAACGACTGCCTTAACTTCTGGGCTTTCGGGACGATAGTTGCGTTGAGCATGCAAGAGCTGTGTTCCTGGCCAGCTGAGTCCACAGGCCAGAAGAAACACTCCCCAAAATACAGACACTTTCCTCACTAATTTCCCTCACACAGTCACTAAAAAAGGAAGATCACCAACAACTCAAACGCAAACTTATTTTCAAACTTGGGCCCAAAACTCACGCAGCACTCTCAGTCGTTGCGTTTCATGGCTCCCGCCGGTCACTGGCATGCAAACGGAGGTCCAACGAATGAATCAAGTTTCAATACAAGTGGTTTTGGCTCGATCCGTAACGAATCGCCAAGCGCCAGATTGCCAAGGCAGTGAGGAAGGAAGCGAAGGCCCGACAAAATTAACAAAATAACTCGTCTTAGATCACCGTCATTGGACGGCTCCAGCGACGACAGCACTACCCCTAGATGGTAATCATGCCCAAATGGGCTGTCAACTTGCCCCTTCGATCGGTTTAATCGACTTTCCCAGTTACTGAACAGATCGATGGCGATCATACCAACTTCAGCCTGAATCAATTCAACGTTAAATTTCACTTATGACGCGCTCTCTCCGCTGAAACATATTGAAAAAGAAATGCGATACAATAGTGACTCGTCCGCCCCCCCAATTTCTTTAGCCCACTTTTTTCCACGTTTAGCCCGCGAGGAAGAATCGTATGAGCAGATTTGGCAGGATAAATTTAACGCCGTTTTTACTCGGCAGGTCACACGGCCTGTTGCTCGCCGTTCTCGCGCTCTCGTTTTGGTTTCGGTCGTTTTGTGCTGCTCAAGAAATTGAGAGCGACGCCTCTAACCCCGTCACATTAGAATCGGTGCTCGAAAAGTACCGCCAACGCGGCGAGGAAAAGTGGGAAGCAAAAATTTCAGAACTGGAGAGTCGCAGTCTCACTCAAGGCCCGGGGCCTACCGATGCGCTATTGTTTTTCGGCAGTAGCAGTTTCCGAAGATGGGACACGGTCAGCACTGACATGCCCCTACCTCACCATCAATTGCGGCTACGGAGGAGCTAAGTTCGTTGACATGGTCTTATTCGCCGAGCGTATCCTTACGCCCCATCAACATCGGGGCTTGATGCTGTTTGCGGGCAACGATGTCAAAGTGGAAGCGGCGGACTCTTCTCCCGAAGAAGTCGCGTCCGTCGTGCGTGAGATTATATGCGTCTCGAAATCCCATCTCCCCAACGCTCCGGATTATATTATCGAAGTAACACCGACCGAGTCTCGTTTTGCAGCGTGGGACAAAACCAGAAAAATAAACGCCGCGCTGAGAGAGGTTGCTTTGACGACCGACAACACTTGGTGCGTCATCACCGCCGAGCATTTTCTAAATATTGACGGAACTCCGCGAAAGGAGCACTTCATCGATGACAAACTACACTTGAACGAACAGGGATACCAAAAATGGGCTGAACTGATCAAAGAGCAATTGGAGACCTTCGTTACAGTTGAAGAAACTAACCGCAGAGCCCCGAACCGCAACGCAATCCAGCGGGTGCGCGCAGGAGATTCGACTAACGCCTTCTACGCAGACAGACACCTGCAATGCCCGCAACCAACAGCACAAGGCTTGAAGGCTCGGGAACAGCGGAGACCGGTGCCGAATTACTCAACGCATCAAAACTTGTTTGGCTTGCACCGGTCGTGAAACCGCGCTCTTCATTGGCAAAGTTGTACACATCCTGATCCCAAAGAAAAAGTCTGTCCAACAAAAATCCTCTCGAGCGCGCGCTGACCTGAAGCGCGTACCGCGTGTCGTCAGTCAACTGCCAAGAAATAGATCGCCCCACTCTATCTACGTTGGAGGCTTGATAGTTCCATCGCCCAACTGAATTCTGATATGCCTTTAACCATTGACCTGCCCTGATATCATTGCTGTTCGCGCGCGGAGCGATCGGGTTGCCAGCCGAATCGACGAGCCGAACCCAAGTATCATTTGAGTCAGTGCCAGAAGTACCTTCGCCGACCTGCGAACGCATTGCGAATTGAAAACTCCCTCCCATGTCGACTTCAAAATCGTAGTTCAGAATCCCTAATCCCGGCGTGCCAAAAGAATTCTGAGTGGTTCTCAGATACCCCCCACCCGAGGCACCGGTGAATAGGTTCTCGGTCGACCACCGGTTGGGAAGCGGCGACGGATGTGCCTCGGCCTCCACAGCCAGATACCCAGCAGTTGCTTGATAGATTGGTGCCTGTGCTTGCGCCAGTGTTTGCGGCAAGGCCATCATAAGAAGAGTGATTCCAATGATCTTAACTAACGCAGGGGGATCACCAACAAGTCCACGGTCTTTGAAGTGCATCAAGATTCCATTTTTCGGGAAGGTAGCCATTAACGAACTGAACCTATTGGTCCGTCTTGACGCGATTGTAATTCTCGAAATCCGCAGACTCAAGGGAATTCAGCTGTTAATTTTAGTTCTTTTATACGCGTCTTTGATCCGAATGGAGCTGATGCATTGCCCCCGTTCTTTGTCAGCATCATGGATCCTGCCAATTCCAACTTACATTTCGCGTGTTGCATTCTTTCTAGCAACACCATCAGAGTCGCGTTGGAAGGATTTCCAAAACACGCTACAATTCCAAAAGTTGTGAGGTATCGAACCGTCCCTAGTTTTGTCTGTCAGTCCTTTGAATTGCAAGATTCTCAACTCCTTCCCCCACTTTCTTCTACGATTGGTCGCCATTGCCATGCCGCTCGTCGCCTCCCCATGCGCGTTTGAGTCCTAGCTACGTTTCTCGTTTCTTTCTGACGTCATTTTTTGGGTAGGAGTGCAGACCTTTCTTCTGCGCGCGGACCTCTATGTTCGCCGGTTACTTCGTTGGCCGCTTGCCCCCAAAACCATCAATCTACGAGACTACTGATGCGCGAAATGCTTGACCAGAAACTCGAACAGTTTCTAACACTTGAAAAACAACTTTCCGATCCAGAGGTACAGGCCAATTCTTCTATGATGGCAACCGTCGCTCGCCAACATGGCTCGCTCGCCAAACTGGCCAAGAAGTATCGACGATTTAAGGAACTGCTGGCTGAATTGAAAGAACTGGAGGAGATGGCCAACAGTAAAGACAACGACGAGCGCGAGATGGCCGAAGCTGAAATCGTGACGCTGACAGAGGAACGCGAACAACTTTGGACCGAACTTTTGGATATGACGATCGGTGGGGAAGATGCTAACCGTACACGCTGCGTGATGGAAATTCGCGCGGGAACCGGCGGCGACGAGGCAGCGTTATTTGCCGGCGACCTATTTAACATGTACGCCAAACATTGCGAAACGAAAAAGTGGAAGATCGAAGTGATGGAGTCCAGCGCTAACGAGGTCGGTGGTTTCAAAGAAATCACGCTGGCGATCGAAGGTGAAGGCGTTTACCGCGAACTGCAATACGAAAGCGGCGGGCACCGCGTGCAACGCGTGCCAGAAACCGAAACCAAAGGGCGCGTGCATACCTCCGCAGCCACCGTTGCCGTGCTGCCCGAACCGGAAGATGTCGAAGTCGATATCAAGCCCGATGACTATCGGCGGGACAACTACCGTGCCAGCGGACCGGGGGGCCAGAAGGTGAACAAGACGGATTCGGCCGTTCGATTAACCCATCATGAAACCGGGATCGTTGTCGCGATTCAAGACGAGAAAAGTCAGCACAAGAACCTCGCCAAAGCACTGCGGATCTTGAAATCGAGGGTGTATGATTTCAAACAAAGTGAGATCAACAAAGAGCGCGCCGACGAGCGTAAATCGCTCGTGGGTTCGGGCGACCGAAGCCAACGGATTCGCACCTACAATTTCCCTGACAACCGCGTCACGGATCATCGGATTGGTTTGACCATCTATAAATTGGATCAGATTATCGCCGGCAACGTGAGCTATTTGACCGAAGGATTGATCGAACACGATCGCCAAACGTTACGCAGCTCGATGACTGATTAACGTTTTTTCGGTCGACTTTCGCAACGCACATCGCAACGCACAACGCAACGGCGACAGCAGCAGCAATCAATCAATCAGCAGATTTTCGAGCTTCTTAAGTTTCAACAGCGCGGCGGTCTCACGCCGCTGGATCGATGTACCGGAGAGATCCAACGAGGCCAAATGTCGGCACCACGAAAGTTCGTTGATGGTCTGCCGACCGATTCGGGTGTCTCCGAGGCGCACTTTAGTCAGAAACGGAATAGCGCGGAATGAAGGACAGTTTGCGTCCGACACCTCAGTCCCCGAAAGATCGACCGTGAATGTCGAAAATACGTAGCCGAGAATCGAATTCTCACAATTAGGACTGGCTGCGATCCGCCCACCAAGCCGTTTGATTGCGTCACACGACTTGCAGAACCGTTGGAAGCGGATGACCTCGAAAGCAACGTAAAAGGTCAGTGGAACTGCGACACAAAAAAGAATCGCAAAAAGTGGCTTGCCCCTCCAGTCGATCGAACTGCTCGCCTTCGACATGATCAACGGTTCTACGGAGGACGATTGCTGCGCGTCAATCGTTTTGATGTTCACTAAAGCCAGCTCAACTTTTCTGGCCGTTGGAGAAACCATCGTCCAAGCAGCCCACGCCACCAAAACGATCGCAAACAATCGAACCGGTAGTGTCAAAAGAGTTTGCATTGTCGTTCTCCTGAGATAAACAGATCGGGGATCAGAAAACACTCCTCGATTGACGCAGCCGCTTATTCGAGAAGACTCTCAGAAGCATACGACGTAGTTCGACACGGCGCTGATACCTAACGGCTCAGGCAATCTTTTTTGACGATTCGAACCACGAAAACCGTTCGTTCCGTTTATTCCGGCAAATGGACCAAGAGGAGAGGAGCTTTCAGAATTGCTTTCTGCCCGCAACTTTGCGCTGATGCGCGAATTGCCGGACAGGCGAATTCACGTTCGCGAGAATCATATCCTGCCAACCATCGCGATCGAAATCCAAAATGGCAAATGAACGCCCATCACTGATGGAGTGGGCACCAGACACACTCGAAATGTCGCTGAAAGATTTACCGGCGTCGCTGATAAAAAGATGATTACGTTCCTTCCCACTCAATGACATTGGGACGCGGTCACGATTGGGAGCGCGATACCGCGCTGCGTCTTTGCCTTTCTTTCCACTGACCAGATCTTGCTTCCAAGACTCCGACGCGCGTGGGCTTTTGTCTAATTGGTTATCAGAACGCACGACCGAGCGCCAAAAGTTACTTCACAAGTCAATGTCGACAGCGATGCCAGATTCTTCCGTGATGTTGGTGAAGCCGTCGGGCAAATCGTTTCGAAGAAATTCGTCCGATCCATAGTCGTTAGCGACATACAAATCGGGATCGCCATCTCGGTCAAAGTCATTCCACGTCGCTTGGAAAGATTGACGCCAAAGTTGCAGTTGTGCATTCTCCTTCGCCACTTCAAAAGCGCCGCCGCCGATGTTTACTAGTAATAGGTTGGGAGGCCCCGGACGACGAAGATAGACATGGGTTTCTGATAGTTCATTTTTGAATGATGCCAACTCTCCTGCCGACAAGTATTGCTTGGCCCATATCGGAGTCTTTGAGGCGGTGAAGTTGTGAATGCTCTCTTGCGGTCCACAGGTCGAAAGATGGACATCCAGCAATCCGTCCCCGTTGTCGTCAGCTGCCGAGATGGAAGAAACCATGAAGGGCATTTCTGGGCCGATCAGATCATCTGTTCGGTCTTCGAATGTGCCAGAGTTGTTAACCAAATATTGCCCTCGATGACGGGGGCGCCCAAGAAACAGATCGGGGGCGCCGTCGTTATCAAAATCGGCAAAAATCGCTGCCGAGCAGCTTCCGGTCTGGTCGAGCCCAAATTGTGTGGACACTCTTCAAAGGTTCCATCATGCGTGTTTCGTAGCAGCAAGTTTCTGCCATGTTGCATTGCGACAAAAACATCGTCGTAGCCATCGGAATCGATATCTACAACAGCCACCGCCAGAGAGTAGATCGCGTCATCTGTGAGCGCGTCGGCAAGCACATCAACAAAGACGGGGACGCTTGTGACGGTCGTTTTCAATGACTTTGTGTGCCAAGTGCTAATACTCCAGTTTTCTTCTCCGGGAGAGCGTGACCACGTTGCTTCAACTTTGGCTGTCCAGCCAAAATTCCTTCCATCGGCCAGTTGAGCGTTACCGCTGGAGCCTAAGAGTGACTGAACTGATGGGTTGTAGTCATAAGTTGAAGCTAATTGACTGGGAACATCGTCATCCGCTTTCTCCCCACGCCATAAATTTGGCGCAAAGCACCAGCAACAGATCAGCGTTAAAACACCAAGCACAGAGAATGCATATTTTTTCATCGTGATCAGTCTAAGCGCCCACCAGTTGAAGCTCCATTTTCAGGTGAGAAATCGGGAGGAAAAAAAAGGCTTGGTAATACCAAGCCTTCTTCCGTAGAAGTTAGTCGCGGGCAATTTAGCGTCGACGACGAACTACCATACCGAGTGCTGCCAATCCAAGAAGCGAAAGGCTTGTTGGCTCAGGAACTGCGGCAATGGTGACTCCTCCGTTGATGTTAACGTCATCTGGTCCCCAAACAACAGTGTTCACCGTACGGAATCCGTATTGAACGGTTCCTTGTGTTCCGTCGACGGCATGAGTGATCGAGAAATCTCCCGTGGAGCTGACGGGAACAATCGATTCGCTCAAAACACTTGCGAAGTCGGTGGTGAATTCCTTAATGAAGCCGACCAAAGTCACATCGCTATCATAAGTAAAGTCGTCGACGGTGAAGTCGAATGTCAGGTTCATGCCAGCGAGGCTACCCAACTCAGTAGATCCTTGGCCGAATTCTTTGAACAGATTCGCTTCCATGACCTTATTACCAACCGCTCCGGCGCCAGGCGCACCGCTGGAGAACCAAAACGCCGCTGGATCGTCAATACTTGCACTACGGAGATCGATCGAATCGGCGTTAAAACCACCGATGTCGTTAATTCCATTTGCGTTGTAATCAATTCCCCAGCCACTACCGAATACGAATCCACCGCCATTGGCTGGTGTTTCAAATACGTTCATAAACCCAGTCCAGCCCGTAGTGCCGGGGGTAACTCCAACAACTTGATCGGCTTTTGCGTAAGGCGTGAAGCACAATGCTATCGCCAAAGCGGCTACAAAAAATTTGCTCATAAGTGAGTCTCCTAAGTACTTTCCGATGTTGAAAATCTTAAAATTGAGAAAACACCCTCAAGACGTCCCAGCCCGGGAGCGGTTTCACATAAGCGCCACACCAACTCTCGATACCGGTTTCACGGCGATTGTGCAAAAACCCTCAAGAGATCGGTTTCAAGATATTACCACATGGCACCGGTTTCACTGCTGTGTTTTTCTCTTAATCGTCTCAATATTCCAGAATTCAGTGATTGGAATAGCAATCAAAAAGCGAGATCCAAGCAAACACCCAGCACCAGCGAGGGGGTTGGGGGCCGTTGGCTACCGACACCGTGAGGCCGCCAGCGCCGCCAGCCTAACCGCGACTGGGGGCATCTATCGAGCAATCGTCGGGAATGTGGAAGTCTCGCGCAGAGGTAATGCTAAAACGCAGCCCGGGAGAGAGAATAAGCCGCCGAATTTCTAGGAAAGCCAATCTGCAACCTTTTTAACCGCCGTAGCAACGGTCGCCGAATTGCGTGACAAGCTTCAGAAAATTTTGATCCAACGGCGAGTAGTGATCCATCTTAGGTTTCGAGAAGAAGATCTTGTCGGTGGCGGGGCAGGCTTCGTGAAGCATCCTCCCAAACTTGATTGGGATCACCCGATCCATTTCGCCGTGCGACTGAAGAAGCGGACCTTTGTAGGCCGCGATTTTCTTTGCGGAATCGAACCGGTTTTGCATCAACCAATGCACCGGCACGAATGGATATTTACTGAACGCGACATCAGGAACGGAGCTGAAGGTGCGCTGCAGGATCAATCCGCAGCATCCAACGCGTGTGGCAACGTCCGTTGCCGGGCCTCCACCAAGTGAAAAGCCGTCAACAAC
>CALKXO010000392.1 GCA_938003615.1 uncultured Pirellulaceae bacterium
CTTGACGCCACCCTACTTGCAGATCACTTTCGTCAGACGCACCACCAGGCAATCATAACTCGGTGTGCCAAGCTTGGAACAGAAAGGCCGCTGGGATTTTGCACCACAACTCCAGTTTTTTAACACCCCAGCATTAGCTCCCGTTTGGATTAGTAGCCAGAAAGGGCTGCCCGGGGGCCACGCTGCCTATTAAAAATTTTAAAATCGATGGCGGCAGGACCGTTTCATAAGGCCTTTGGTGGCTTGCGAACACCGCAAAGCTGCCTTCTTGTTCTCCGCGCCCTCTATCCGCTACATTTCGGATTCTTATACCCAGCTTCCCTTGTTTTCCAATTGTATGCCGGGGTAAGGGCAATTAGAATATAGCTTTTGGTTTCTATAAGCTTCCCTTCTCTGAATTTGGAACACTCCAATGATCTTCCCGCGTAGCCAGAATTCTCGTCAAAACGACAACAAAAACGGACGCCTGAGCGTTGAAACGCTCGAAGACCGCATGATGCTATCCACGGTCCAAATCTTTGCCGCCGGAGCCGAAAACACCGAAACGATGCAGTTACAGATCGACGGGGAGACCGTCCGAAGATGGAACAACGTTGGCGGAAACGCATATGCTGGCCAATATCAGACCTTCACCTACAACACGGCAGCAAACGTGACTGCTGACCAAATAAGAATTCGGATGCCAAGTGATGTTTTTGATGCAGCGCAGGGCATCGATGAGAACTTGAGAATCGACGCGATTGAGATTGATGGGGTGCGTTTCGAAACCGAAGCCCCTTCCACCTTCTCGACCGGCACATGGAAGCCCAAAGATGGCATCGCACCGGGTAACCGGCAGAGCGAATATTTGCACGCGAGGGGTTACCTTCAGTTTTCAGGAGATGGGAGCACGGGCACCACAACCGTTAAGGTCAACGCGCGGGGGACTGAGGGCAGCGAGTCATTTGCGCTTCAGATAGACGGAGTCACGGTTCGCACTTGGAAAAACATCAATACGTTCACCAGTTCCTATAGCCACAGGGTATCCGGTAATGTGACGGCAGATCAGGTCCGCGTTGTGTTCCTAAACGATGCATTTGATCAGGCCGCTGGGGTGGACCGCAATCTGATTGTGGACCGCATCGTAGTCGGCGGAGTTCAATTCGAAACCGAAGACCCATCCGTTTTTTCCACCGGAACTTGGAAGGCGGCTGACGGAATTGTTTCGGGCTTCCGGAAAAGTGAAACATTGCACGCAAACGGTTATTTCCAGTTTGCCAGTGACAACAAATCTAATGGCGGCAACATCAGCCTTCAACGCAGCAGCTACAAGGTCAGCGAGGGAGGCGGTTCTGTCACTCTAACTGTTGTCCGTGAAGGCGGTTCTGATGGCGCGGTCTCAATCGACTACGCCACGCTCAATGGGACTGCCATTGCGGGGCAAGACTACTCGGCGCGCCGCGGGACGTTGAATTTTGCCGATGGCGAAACCTCTAAGTCGATCGTCATTCCCATCTTGAACGATGGTTCTAATGAAGGTAACGAGACCTTCAACGTTACCATCGACAATCTTGTCGGTGATGCCACGCTACTGGCACCTCGTACCGCAACCGTTCTGATTGATGACAACGACTCGGTTCAGGGTACTGGGAACGGTCTTTTGGGTGAATACTTCAACAATCAAAACCTAACCAACCGCGTCGCCACGCGTGTTGACAGTGTAATTAACTTTAACTGGGGTACCGGTTCTCCGATTTCAGGCGTTGGGGCGGACACGTTCTCGACCAGATGGACGGGGCAAATTGAAGCCCGCTACAGCGAACGTTACACCTTCAGCACATTGTCCAATGATGGCGTGCGTCTCTGGGTGAACGACCGACTGATCATCGACCAATGGAACGATCACTCTACGACGACCCATACGGGCCGAATCAATATGGAGTCCGGCGTGCTGTATAACATCCGTGTCGAGTACTACGAAAATAGAGGAGACTCCCGCATGCGTCTGGCATGGCGGAGCGCTAGTCAAGCGTTTCAGGTCGTCCCACGACGTTTGTTGTATGCTGCGGATGATCCAGGCACCCCGGGTGATTCACTGCAGGCTCAGACTGTCGTTAGTGGACTGACTCGGCCAACGTCAATCGAGTTTTCTCCTGATGGACGCAATATGTACATCAGTGAGAAAAGTGGTCTAGTGAAGGTCAGACGTAACGGTAAATTGCGGGCGACGCCGTTTATTGACATTCGCGATCAAGTTAACAACGTGCGCGATCGAGGCCTGTTGGACATCGCGGTCCATCCTGACTTCGAGAACAATCCTTACGTCTATTTGTTGTTCACCTATGATCCGCCAGAAGTTTTCAATAACACCGGTCACGCACTGGCGGGGCCGGATCAAAAAGGTAACCGAGCTGGCCGTCTGATCCGTGTCACGGCAGATGCGAGCACGGGTTACACGCGCGCCGTAGCCGGAAGCGAGGTCGTGCTGCTAGGGAAAAACAGTACTTGGAACAACTTTAACGCGTTCGTCAACAGCACCAACGACTTCAACGAGCCGCCGGCGGGTATTCGGGCAAACGGTACCAACATTCAAGACTTTATTGCTTCTGACAGCGAGTCGCACACCGTTGGTGCAGTTGAATTCAGTCTCGATGGTTCACTGTTCGTTTCTATCGGTGATGGGACCAGCTACAACCGAGTCGATCCGCGCACGGTTCGGGTTCAGGACATCAACAATTTGTCCGGCAAGGTTCTGCGGATTGACCCAATCACAGGCCAAGGTCTTAGAGATAACCCGTTCTATAACGGTAACGCAAACGCTAATCGTTCGAAGGTTTATCAGTATGGCCTTCGCAATCCGTTCCGCTTGAGTGTGGATCAGGCGACGGGGCAACTGTACGTTGGTGATGTTGGCTGGACACGCTGGGAAGAAGTTAACACCGGCGCCGCGGGAGCGAATTTTGGATGGCCATATTTCGAGGGCGGCAATGGCACGCCGGTCCGAACGCCTTCCTATCAGAATCTACCGGAAGCGCGGGCGTTTTATAACAGTGGACAGCAAACCACTCCCGCCGTTTACGGGTTGAGTCATCAAGCCGACGGTATCAACGCGATCGTGATGGGCGAAGTTTATCGCGGATCGACTTACCCAGCCGAATACCAAGGGAACTTGTTTGTAAACGACTTGGGGAAAGGCATCGTTCGTGCAGTCTCGTTTGACTCGGCAGGCAATGTGGATCAAGTCCGCACGTTTACTACGGGAGCGCAAGTTGTTGTTCAAATGATACAAGGTCCAGACGGAAACATGTATTACGTCGATCTAAATGACAACACCGTCGGGCGTTGGGTATTTGTTTAACGGTTGTCTGACGTTTGGACGTGGCGCTTGGAAAATCTTGTCAGGCGTCACTCCCCCTGCTGGGACGCAGTGAAGGGTTTTGGGTAGCCAAAGTCGTGATATTTTGGACGCTTCCAGAATTGAACTGAACTGTCAATCTCCAATTTCTTGCGAGATTGGCATCGGGGATGCAATATCCTCTTCAGCGAATACAAAACTGGGACATCGTACAGCTTCAGCACGAACAGCATCTCAATGGAGGCGAAGCTTAGTCCTGCAAACAAGCGCCATGCCGTTTCGACAGGGACCGTTTATTGACCAGACCGCCGCTTACCGAACAGGCACAGCTTACCCGACGATCTCTTTGACGACGTGCCCGTGCACGTCGGTCAAACGGAAGTGACGTCCTTGGTATTTGAAGGTCAGTTTTTCGTGATCGATTCCCAGCTGTTTAAGAATCGTCGCATGGAGGTCATGCACGTGCACGCCGCCGCCGTCGACGATGTTGTAGCTGTAGTCATCGGTTTCGCCGTGAGTGTAGCCGGCCTTCACGCCACCCCCTGCCATCCACATAGAAAAACAGCGCGGGTGGTGATCGCGTCCGTACGACTTTGGATCAAGTTTCCCTTGGCAATAACTGGTTCGGCCAAATTCGCCGCCCCAGATCACTAGCGTCTCATCTAGCATTCCGCGGTTCTTAAGGTCGGTGATCAAAGCGGCGGAAGCTTGGTCTGTTTTTTTGGCTGAGTTTTTCATCGAACCAACGATCCCCGCATGATGGTCCCAGCCGGGTTGGTACAGCTGGATGAACCGCACGCCTTTTTCGGCCAGTCGACGGGCACGCAAACAATTCGCCGCGTAGGTTCCAGGCTTTCGTGCATCTTCGCCGTACAGTTCGTAAGTCGACTCCGGTTCGTCGGAAACATCTGTTACTTCTGGAATGGACATTTGCATCCGGAACGCCAGTTCGTATTGGGCGATGCGCGTTTCAAGCGCCGGATCGCTGGTAGCTTCTAACTCCAAGTAGTGCAATTTCTGTAGATGGTCGAGCGCTTTGCGGCGGCTGCTGCGGTCGACTCCTTTGGGACTGTTGAGATACAGAACCGCATCTTTAGACGCGCGAAGCTCAACGCCATCATATTTGCCTGATAGAAATCCGCTGCCCCACAGTGCTGACGTAAGCGGTTGGCCGCCGCGCTCGTTGGACACCATGACGACAAACGCCGGTAGGTCTTCGTTTTCACTTCCCAATCCGTAGTGCAGCCACGATCCCATGCTTGGTCGGCCCGGGAATTGAGAACCCGTTTGCATCATGGTGACACCGGGGCCATGATTGATGGCTTCGGTGTGAGCTGTTTTGATAATGCACAAATCGTCGGCGATTTTGGCCGTGTGCGGCAATAGCTCACTCATCCAAGCACCGCTCTCGCCATGCTGCTCGAATTTAAAGGGCGAACCCACCAGCGGAAGGCTGGATTGGAAACCGCTCATGTTGGTTAATCTTTGCTCGCCGCGCACTTCCTTAGGTAGTTCTTTGCCATGAAGTTTGTTGAGCAGTGGTTTGTGATCGTAGAGGTCCATCTGGGACGGACCGCCCGATTGGAACAGGTAGATCACACGTTTCGCTTTGGGGGCGAAGTCTGATTTTTCCATCACGCCATCGCTCGGTGAGGCAGCGCGGGCGTTTGATGGATTGAGAAGGCTACCCAAGGCGATCGAGCCTAAGCCCTGTCCAAATTGGCTGAGGAATTTTCGACGGCTACGGAACGGGTTATTGTCGTTGCCGGTGCAAACTGGTTTGTTGCTCATTATCGGTTCCTCACACATTCATCTAGATTCATGATCGCATTAATCAGTACGGTCGCCGCGGCGAGTCGAGACGGCGGGAGGGAGTCGTCGGCGGGGGCATCTCCCGTTTTCAGAAACTCTTTCGCGTCGTCTTCCTTGGCCTGATAGTGTTCAAGTTGTTGCTGATATAGCTCGTTTAAGATTTCCAGTTCTTCCGGTTCGGGCCGACGACTGGTAAGCAAACGGAACGATTCGGTCGCCAGTTCATCTAGAGACTCGCCATGTTTCTTTAATAATTTGCCAGCCATGATTTTCGCGGCCTCAACGAACTGAGGTCCATTGAGTAACACCAAAGCCTGAAGGGGCGATGGTGTGATCTCACGTCGCAATCGACACACCTCGCGTTTGTTGGCGTTCATGGTGATCATCACCGGAGCCGGAGACGTGCGTTTCCAGAACGTGTACAGACTTCGCCGGTGTAGACCTTCGCCTTTGTCTGGATCCAGCGGTGTATAGGCCAGTGCGATGTCATAGGGTTTTACCGGTGCTCCACCAACCTTATTAACCAGCAACTGGCTGACGGCCAACACGTTGTCACGTACCATCTCGGCAGACAATCGTTGGCTGGGGCCGCGTGTGTAGAGGCGGTTCTCAGGGTCTCTTTTGCGGGTGTCCAAATCCACGACGCTGTTTTGTAGATAGGTCGAAGAAAGAGCAATCTGCTTTACTAATCGGCGGATATCCCAATTGTGGTTCATTAAGTCACGCGCCAACCAATCCAACAACTCCGGGTGAGTTGGCATCTGTCCCTGCAAGCCAAAATCTTCAGGCGTGCGGACCAATCCATAGCCGAACAGTAATTGCCAGTACCGATTAACGACCACTCGTGATGTCAAAGGGTGTTTGTCAGAGAGCAGCCATCGCGCTAGTCCCAGTCGGTTGCGCGGTTGGTTTTCTAAATACGGGGGTAAGAATGCCGGCGTCTCAGGAAAGACTTGCTCGCCATGGTCCTCGTATCCACCGCGCGTAAGTAAAAACGTATCGCGCGGTTTGGCCGTCTCACGCATGATCGTGATCGAGGGTACTTTGCCCATAAGATCACTCCACACCAGTCGAGCTGTGCGGAGGGGCGATCGTTTCTCTTTCGCTTCGTTGCTGACGGCGAGGAAATAATACTCTTTGAGCAATTCCCTTTCCGATTTATCCAGATCGGAAGTCGCTTTTTTAAGCAAGTTGTCGAGCTGTTTCTTATCGCGTAGCTGAGCGATTTCGAGTTTGGACAATTGTCGGTCAAAGGCCAAGAATTCGTCGACGATGCCGTCTTTGAAACCACGGTCGCGGAAGCGCGAGCCAATTGCCAAATGATCATGACCACCACGCCATGTGTCGATTTCTCGAGTCAGAGAGTCTTGAACGATCTGGTTGCCGACGGACTTGCCGTCGACGTAGATGCTCAATCCGGCCGCTTTACTGGATCCATCGTAGGTGACGACGACGTGATGCCAAGTGTCAGCTTGAAGGCTTTCATCGGTCTCAACGCAGATGGCGTTGCCGGGCCAAAAGTGGACCAGTTTCGCGCTAAGGCGACCGTCAAGTTTCGTCAATTCGTAGCCGATGCTTCCCGCATCATCCCAACCTCGGCTGCGTCGATAGATGATTCCACGTTCGTCCGTTTCCGATGGATTGATCCAAAGAGAAAATGTAAAGGGATCATTTCGAGTAAAATGAGCCACGCCAGGAATAACGACGCCATCATCTCCAGATAGCTTAACGCCCTGCCCTTGATAACCTTCCACCAGCGTGTTCGCGCTACTGGTGATGACCTTTTCCGATTTGGGAACCGAGTTCACCATGTGGCGAACTTTTTTGGCCTGCTCGGGAGGAAGCTTCTTTCCCTTTTCATCCAAGCGTTCGTCTAGCGCCGGATCGCCTTCGCCAAGTTCGTTGATTTCTTCGAAAGACAGCTTAGCGATAAGGCCGTCGATTTGGCGCACAGGCTGACGCTGGTCCAGCCAACGTTTGAACTCTGATTCTTGAGATGAGATGACCTGACTAAGTTGCTCATTGGCTGCATCAATTTTTGCTTGAGCGTTTTTGAGACCCTGCTCCTGCTCTGCTGATGGCAGTGGCATTGCGGGCGTTGGCGTCGCGTCGGTGAAGTAAGAGATCAGGCCATTTTCGTCGATGTTTCCAAAGAAAGCTGTCAGCTGATAATACTCTTTTGTTTTTATCGGGTCATATTTGTGATCATGGCAGCGCGCACATTCCATGGTTAGGCCCATGAACGCCGCAGAAAATGTGTGGACACGATCGTAAACATTCTCGACACGAAATTCTTCAATCGCCACGCCGCCTTCTTTTTTGTGAGAGTGCAGACGATTGAATGCGGTAGCCAAAATTTGGTCACGTGTTGGATTCTCCAGCAGGTCGCCCGCAAGTTGCTCAGTCACGAATTCATCGTAGGGTTTGTTGTCCTTAAACGCTTTGATCACCCAGTCACGGTACGGCCAGACCTCACGCGGGTCGTCGCGCTGATAACCATAAGAGTCAGCGTATCGAGCGACGTCCAGCCATTCACTGGTTAAACGTTCGGCGCAAGCATCAGTCGTCAGCAGTTGGTCAACCACACGTTGTCGTGATTCAAAAGAAGAATCCTTGAGAAATTCGTCTATTTCTTCAATCGTTGGAGGAAGGCCCGTCAGGTCGAACGTGATTCGTCTGAGCCATTTTTCAGGTTCGACAGACGCGTTGGGGAAGATGTCTGAAGCGCCGCTTTTGCTTGCTGTTTCGAAAATGAATTCGTCGATTGGGTTGGCTACCCAAGGGGACCCAGATTCGGGAACAGAGATCTTTTCTGGCACGGAATCAAATGCCCAGTGAGCTTCAAATTTTGCGCCTTGATTAATCCATTGTTCTAGAAGCTTTTTGTCTTGATCGGTCAACTGACGCGCGGCTTCAACTGGCGGCATGGGGTCATCGGCATCGTGGATGCGTTCGATGATGCTACTTGCTTCCGCATTTCCGCGCACGATGCCCTCGAGCGCATGTTCTTCTGTATCTAACCTGAATTCAGACTCTTGGTTTTCGGAATCTGGACCATGGCAGTGAAAACACTTGTCCGAAATAATCGGGCGGATGTCATGGTTGAAAGAGATTGCGCGGCCCGCTGTGGCTTCATTTGCTGAGGACGCTTTGTCTGCTGAGGGCTCTTTGTCTGGCTGGGTTGTTTCCGTGGTGAGTGCCCAGCCATTAGTCGCGAGACATACGGCAATGGTGATGATGCCCAATGCTGGTAGAGAGCGAGAATTCATCGTAACGATC
>CALKXO010000393.1 GCA_938003615.1 uncultured Pirellulaceae bacterium
GTTCGGTGGCTGTCATCATACCTGCGCTCAACGAGGCGCAAAGCTTGCCGTTGGTTTTGAAAGATCTGCCGCAAGTTGGCCGTGTCGTTGTGGTTGATAATGGTTCTACTGATGACACGGCGTGTCTTGCGCGAGAACTGGGAGCCACCGTCGTTACCGAACCGCAACGAGGATACGGGAAAGCTTGCTTGAGTGGCTTGGATGAAGTTGCTCGTCAGGTTGAGCAAGATAATTTAAACGTTGAAGTCGTGGTGTTTGCCGACGCTGACTACAGCGATCATGTCCACGCGATCGGAAGCCTGATCGACCCTATTCTCGCCGGCGAGCAAGACTTTGTACTTGGCTCACGTCTTTCGGGATCGCGCCAACGCGGTGCGATGCCATTGCAGAGTGTTTACGGTAACAAATTCGCGTGTTGGTTGATGCGCAGGGTGGTTGGCAAAAATCACTACACCGATTTGGGGCCGCTGCGGGCGATTCGGTATGAATCACTAAAGCAATTAGCAATGGTGGACGAGAATTTCGGCTGGACGATCGAGATGCAAATCAAGGCGATCAAGCAGCGTTTGAGGACAATTGAGATTCCTGTTGCCTACCGAAGACGAATCGGTGTCAGTAAGATATCAGGTACGATCTCTGGCACAATCAAGGCAGGGACTAAAATTATTTACTCGGTTTGGAAGTACGGGCGAGCTTAAGCCGCGCATCCTCTTGGCTGGCAAGCCGGAGTTTTGCTTGTGGCTGATTTGATTTGACAAAATTCAAAACGTCGGCGCTGCCAATGGCAAGCGACGCGACACGCATTGAGCGCGCAATATTGATCCCGAACAATTGGCCTTGAAGGCCGACTAAAGGGCCGCCACAGTTTTCAGGATTTAGTACCGAGTCGTGAACGAGAGTTGGCCCGAATCCAAATCGACGTTTACTGTAAGGGCCACCACCCCAGCGATCATGCATCGATTGCATGCCGGCTCCGGAGGTTTTGTATTGAAGTTGTTTCGGCCAACCATTGCGATCGACGGTGGCTGTCACAAGCGCGCCCGGACGCAAGCCTCGAACGATGGTACCGATCTGCTCTCGGTTTTCGATTTTGCGTCCATTGAGGAAACGAATTTGGTCTCCGACCAATAATCCCATTCGTTCGGCGATAGTACGAGGGGAAACCCGCAATATTTCCACGCCTTTGACTGGACCTACTGAGGAGACGGGAAACGCTGAGAGCAGTGCACCGAACTCGAAACGATCCGTCTGCTCGATTCCAAAATCATAGCTTGGTAGAGTCACTACTCCCCATGCTGCGACTGAGCGATTTCGTCCAATGGAAACAGAGATGGTGCCGGGAACAGTTGAGTGTGCTGCTCCCAATCGATCGTCAAAACGCACGGGAACGGTAGGCGTGCGTTTCACCTTGATCAGACAAAGGTCGCGTTGTTTGTCAGTTGCGATGACACGGTAGGGCCACTGTTGCCCGTCAGAAAAAATGCAACGCCCGTTTCGGTCGACAAGGCTATTCTTGGATACGATCAGGCCATCAGTGCTGACGACCGTTCCTAGTACAGAATGTCCTTGATGATCGACGATCTGAGTGACAGACTTTTCTATCGAGGCGGCCAGAGAGCCGAATGCTTCGCGCACTGCCGAGGCCTGTTTTCCTGATTCCTTTGCTGGAGCGCGGCGTCGCGCGGCGATTTTGGACGCGGCGATTTTGGACGCGGAATTTCTCTGTGGCGATGCTTTTATTGCCTCACCCCGCCGATCGCGGACGGTGAATGTTTGAGATTCGATGACGCGCTCTCGAAGGTCTTCCGAGTTGGGGCTCGTCGAAAACAACGACTCATCGGTTATATCCGAAGCTAACGCCGGTTCGTTGTTGTATATGTCGAATCTATCTAGCCGCTGCATACTGTCGGGTTGCCGAGGACTAGTGGCGGTTCTTGTTGCAGCGGTTCTCTTCGGCTGTGACTTACCCGGAACTTTCTTGCCACGCACCCGTTTGCCGCGAATGCTCTTTTTTCCAGTGATCTTGCGCTTGCCGGTTCCTGATACGCGCACCGTTCGAGACGACGTCTCACCAAGTTGTGCGACATCGTGGACGGTGTCGAATGTTAGACGACTGCGATCGATCTGCGGCAGCGCTTGCGCAGCCGCGTCCTCAATTGAGAGGAATGCAGCACACAAAAGCAGCACTGTCCACGCGGGGGCTGTACGAGCGACCTGACAGCAGATCGGCGAAATGATTGAAGTTGGGATCAAAGTTATGAAATCAAAGTTGTGGTTGTGGTTGACTTGTCGTTTGCCATCGCGGAAATGTTAGAGCTTGGCGACAACTCAGGCCGACTGATTATTCTAACGTTACTTGCTTCCACTGGCTCCAAGTGTCACAGGAATTTCCAATATTTGCCCGAGGCGGATCAACCCTACTTTGACTCGCGTGGCGGGAGCATATTTTTTCAGCTGTGACACTAGTTCTCGGAAACTAGCGGTGTTTTCCGAATTAATTGAGGTGATTACATCCTCCGCTATCAAGCCAGCCCCTTCCGCTGGAGAGCCCGGGTGCACGTGTCTGACCCGTACGAGTCCGTTGTCCGTTTCGGCGGCAATCCCCAAGTAGCCGTACGGTTTTTGTCCGATTTTGTTCGGGGAGCGACTGCCGTCAGATAGCGGAACTGTGTTTGAATTTGGAACTGTCTTTGAATTTTCTTCGGCACGAACTACCTGAGATCCGCTGCGGTCAATCGAAAGCGCGATATGTTTCCAGTTTTCAGCGAATCTTTCGGATGGGATATACAGGTTCTTCTCGATGTCCAGTTTGACACTGCTGTTGATGGCGATCACTTTTCCCTCCAAATTCAGGAGTGGCCCGCCCGAATCGCCTCCCATAATTGTGCAGTCGGTAACCAGTTTTCCGTTTTCCTGTCGTTCGAGAACACGGCCCAGACGCGCCGAAGCTGCCTGCCCGCGCGGAAAAGAGAGAGGGTATCCCATGGCGATACACCACGTTCCCGACACTGACGTTGCGGACTCGGCAACTTTTAAAAACGAGTATGGGCCAGGAGTCAGCAGTCGAATTGCGCCAGTGTCCGTTACAAAATTTGATCCAAGCGTGATTCCTTGAATGATTCGTCCATCGGAGAACTGAACGTTGACAATTCGGTTAGCTTGGCGGGAGACGTGAGAGGCCGTCAAAACAATTCCAGAAGCGCTTACAACGACGCCGCTGCCGGTGTCATCAATGGCCACCACGGCAGTGCCAGCTTCCTGAATTACCTGCTGAACTTTGGCCTGAAGTCTAACTAGCTGGTCCAGTCCGATGTCATCTGCAGCAGGGCCTTGAGCCGTTGCGGTCACAGCGGACGCCACAACTATCACGACTACCAGTGCAATCTGGCAGATTACTCGCCAAGATCGCACGTAATTTCTTTTTGGGACCGCTGTGAGGAAACCAAGGAAGTGAGCGTCGTATTTTACCGTACGATTGTTTGACTGATGCTGTGAAATGCCTGAGCTGGATTGTGTGCGGCTAAAGGTCCTATCGTCAGAGCGGCCGAGCGCGACGGAATTTGGGCAGGAGGCAAGCCGGAATTGAGGTGTATTTCGAGAAGACATTTCGCACTCATCATATTCAGGAGTTGAAAAAAAGGAAGGAATTTTTAGCCGTCAGCCAAGATTCAAGGGCTGCCGAAAACGGTCAATCCTCAGCCGCAGTACCTTACGAAAAATAGCAGCTGCCGCTAAAATCCTGATCGTGAAATGCGGTCTCTCTGGGCTCGACTGGGCGCGACATCTATATCAGGGACCTGCATGCGAAAGTGGAAGGTTGGCTTTTCGAATATGGCAAATTTCACCAACATTCAATCGACCCGTTTTTTGAATTTATATTTGCATGACTGACACTTCTGCCGCGCACACGTGGCGACAGCAATATCCTTTTGAATCGCATTTTCTGGAGGTTGGCGGGACCCAAATGCATTACATCGATCAGGGATCACGAAAAAGTGATGTCATTCTGATGATGCATGGCAATCCAACGTGGTCGTTTTATTGGAGACACCTAGTCAGCGACCTGTCTGATCAGTATCGCACCATTGCCATCGACCACATCGGC
>CALKXO010000394.1 GCA_938003615.1 uncultured Pirellulaceae bacterium
ATTTCATTGCCGGCAGGCCTTTTGTGACCGGATTTGTCACGGCCGCCGCAACAGCGTTCTTCGTTACCGGGAGATTTATCATTCTGCTCGGCGCTGAACAAGCGGCTGAGGGGAAGACGTTTCTGAAGTTGCTGACGCCAACCCATCTGTTCGTCATGCTAACGTGGTTAGACATGATGGTCGCGATTTTTGTTGCATTTCACATGGCCGTTCTCTTTCGCATTCCATGGGCGGGCGAGAAATTGAAAGGGCTAGTTTCTGACGGCCGATTTGTGCTGGCCAAGCAACCTTGGATCCGACGCGCTGCCTTGTCGGGGCTGGTTCTGTTTGTCATTTTTCCGACTTCGACCACCGGGAGTATTGGAGGTACCATTTTCGGACGGTTGCTGGGGATGACGCGCCTGCGTGTGCTTATCGCGATCTTTTTAGGTAGCGTCCTTGGCAACGGAATCATGTTGTTGGGCGCCAATTTCTTCAACCGTTATTTTTCTGGCGACAGTATCGTGTTGAAGGTGAGCGGCGTTCTGGCGATCGTTTTAGCGCTGTTTTTGTTTGAGAGAAAGATTAAAAGCCTCAAGGAAAAGTATTTGGCCGAAGAAACGGCTCAAGAAACTTAAGTCGCGCTGTCTTCACCGCTTCACCTTTTCCGCCACTTTTCTCCGTTGTGGCAATTTCACTTGTCCGGCAAACGGCAATTTATCGTCCGACAGTGCACATCGCGTCGCAAGACATCTTGAAAGCCGAGCGATCTATACAACAATGGTGGTCTACTGGAACGTTCCTCTCCCGAAGCTTACTAGAGACCTACATGAAACAGGTAACTGTCCCGTTTCTTGTGATGCTGGCCAAAGTCCTCAGCGGGGCGACGGTGCGCTGGGTCGACTGCGAACCGGATACCTGCCAACGCGTCTATTTTGCCAATCACACCAGCCACCTAGACGCCCTCGTTCTGTGGGCGTCGTTGCCCAAGCCCATCCGGGCGCTCACGCGCCCCGTGGCGGCAGCCGATTACTGGGAAGGCGGCCCTGTCCGACGGTACATGGCCAAATCGTTTAATGCGTTGCTAATCGACCGGACGAAGATCAAAGTTCACAACAGTCCAATCGACATGATGATTCGCTCCATCGGCGACACCGAGTCGCTGATCGTGTTTCCGGAGGGCGGCCGCAACCACCAACCCGAAATGAAGCCCTTCAAAAGCGGGCTATTTTATCTCGCAAAGAAAAGGCCGGACCTTGAATTAGTTCCGGTTTATATCGACAATCTCAATCGAGTGATGCCTAAGGGGCAGTTCCTGCCGGTGCCGCTGTTGAGTTGTATCTCGATTGGTGCACCGATGTGGCTAGAGTCTGGCGAAAAGAAAGTCAGCTTCCTCAAACGCGCGCGACAGGCGGTCTTGGACATGAAAGACGGAAGCGACAACGAATTCTAAGCTGGGATTTGCGTCGATATCGCCCACCCCTGAAACGCGCTCTGTCGTCGATCGTTCCTAACAGAATCCACTAACGGTTTTTCATTGTTTGTTTTGGCCCTCAATTTTCAAAACGTTGTTCCGGCAACTGCCAATAGTGACCAGCTGTTTGACTTCTGGACGACGCTATTGATGCTGGCCATGTTGGTCGTGCTGGCGCTGCTGTTGTTGGTTGGGCAGTTTCTCAAACGTCAACCGGAATCCGTCTTCGATCCTGCCATCGTAAGGACGTTCAACAAACGAGTGGTTACGTGGCTGACGATTTGCGTGCTGTTGGTAGTCAGCCTGCTGTTTAACCGAACCGTGACTGTGGTACTGTTCGGTTTGATTTCACTGTGGGCGTTGCGCGAGTTCATAACGATGACGCCCACGCGTCGCGGTGACCACGGGACGCTGGCGTGGCTAATTTTCGGGTTCACGCCACTGCAGTACATCATGGTGGCCATGAATTTGTACGATTTTTACACGATCGTCATCCCGGTCTACGCGTCATTGTTCATTCCCGCTCGGATCGCGTTTACTGGCGATCACAAACGGTTTTTGGAGCGGTCTGCGAAGATCCAGTTTGGGTTGCTGATCTGTGTCTACGCGCTCAGTCACACGCCGGCGTTGTTGTATCTGGAACTGGAAACGTACGACCGCGTCACCCAGACAAAAATACCGTGGACGGGCAAAACCGCGGGCCTACTGTTCTTTTTTATTGTCATCGTCCAAGTCAGCGATATGCTGCACTTCGTCTGGGATCGCCTTGCAGGCAAACACGTGATTGCGCCTGGAATTAACACGACCAAGACTTGGGAAGGTGTGATCGGATCGGCCTGCTGCACCGCATTAGTGGGGATTTTACTTCAATTTGTGACGCCGTTTACGTGGTACGGGGCCGGGTTTATGGCGCTGATTATCAGCGTCATGGCGTCTTCGGGCAGTATGACGATGTCGGCCATCAAGCGCGATCGAGGCGTCCGTGACTACGGGACGCTCGTTCAAGGCCACGCTGGAGTGCTCGATCGGATCGATTCGATGTGTTTCGCTGCCCCAATTTTCTTTCATGCCACACGATTTTTTCTAAACGCCAATTAAGCCAATCGCCAATTAAGCCAATCGCCAACTAAACTAAACGCAAACTCCAACCTCAACGAAATAACGCCGTATGGCCAATCTGAAACAAACCATGGAACTTCACGATCTTGAGCTGCCTGAAGATCAGCGCACCAAGATCAAGCATTACTGCCAGATTCTGTGGGAGTTGAACAAAAGCCTGAACTTGACTCGCCACACGACGTATGACAAATTTGTCACGCGCGACCTGTACGACACGATTCAGTTGGCAAAACTAATCCCTGAAGCAAAAGAAGTTCTCGACGTTGGTTCTGGCGGTGGCGTGCCAGGCGTTCTGTTGGCCATTATCCGACCGGATCTGAAAGTGACGTTGGCAGAGTCAGTCGGCAAAAAGGCTGTTGCCCTCGGCCAGATTACCGAAGGGATTGAAGTCGAGGTTGACGTCTACCACTGCCGCGCTGAGGACCTGTTGGCCGATTTCCGGTTTGACTACACGACCGCGCGAGCCGTTGGTCCGCTGGTGAAGTTGGGGACTTGGTTCGAAGAGGTATGGCCCTCGGTCGGAAAGCTTCTAGCACTCAAAGGGCCGAATTGGCCTGAGGAGAAAAAGGTTGCTGACGAGGCCAAATTACTGGACGTGGTCAATTTGACCGTGGCATCGGAATACGTGACACCGGGCGCGGAGTGGAAGTCTTATATTCTGGAAATCTGCAGCAAGAAATCTCGTTAGTGCCGTCAATCAATGGGGTGTAAGTCGCGGATTGTAAATTTACCCTGCCATTTTGTAGTGAGTGAAGCGTGGCAGGCTGTTCGAGCGGTTCTTCCAAAACTCCTCCATCTGCCGGGTTTCCGAAATCGCGTCGGCCCGAAGCTGCAAGATCGGGGCAGCATTGATCGACCAAAATTTCTCCGTTCCCTTGACTCGCCGGTTGACCTGCTTGATCGTCGACTCGAT
>CALKXO010000395.1 GCA_938003615.1 uncultured Pirellulaceae bacterium
GCTTCATTTAGTGAAGAAGCATGAGGTGGCGGTTACTGAAATTGCGTTGGCTGATCTAACAGACAAATACCTACAGCACATTGATGTATTGAAGGAGATCTCGATCAACTTGGTAGGCGATTTTGTGGACGTTGCCAGCCAATTGATCGAAATCAAGGCCCGCGCCACGTTGCCTCGTAATGAACACGAACCGGACGACGAACTGTACGGTATTGACCCTCGGGAAAACTTGGTTCACCGGCTGTTGCTGTACAAGCGCTTTCGCAATGCTAACGAAGCACTGATCAGCCACCGCTCACAATGGCGGACTCGATTTGCTCGGATCGCCAATGACACACCAGTTGACTCGGTGAGTCCCGCCGACCAACCGATTCAAGAAATTGAGCTGTGGGATTTGGTCAGCGCTTTTGGGCGCGTGTTGCGGAACAACCGGCCGGCTATCCAAGCGAACATCTATTATGACGAGACACCGATCCATGTTTACATGAAACGCATCCATCAAAAAATTGTGGACACTGGAGAGATTTCATTTTCCCAATTGTTTGAGCCCGAGATGCACAAGTCGGCGATGGTGGGAATTTTTCTGGCGCTGTTAGAACTGTCGCGCCATCACAATGTCAACGCGCGGCAGTCGGATCTGCACAGTGAAATTCTGATTGAGCCAGCCGAAGGGTTTGCAAAACATCTAGACGTTTCCAATATCGACGATTACAACCCGCACGGGAAAGAAATTGGGCCCGGAGATCCGGCCTCGAAAGTCGAGTAGGGCTTCCGAGTTCGTTTTGCTGGGGTGCGTACCTATCCTGAAACCTCGGTTTGGTCAGGAGTGTCCAATCGACTTCAATCGACTTCAATCGAGGGCGAGGCTTCGGGAGAAGTTCTAAGCTAATTCTCTTAACTCTGATGTCGCCCACGTTCGCCGCACGTGCGTCTCAGACTCACCGATGGGGCCAAGTATCGCAGCTTAAGCCCTGAAACGTCAAAAAAACTGAAACTTCCTACCTCCAAAGACTGCCGTCTTTGAAGGGATGGATAGGGGCATCGAACTTAGGCGTAGGCATCGCTTGAAGAAATATTGCCGCCAGTTTCAGATCAGCTTGTGTTGTGATCTTTATATTCAACCTTGATCCGTCCACCATCGCGACGGAGTGTCCCTGCTGTTCGGCCAGTTGAGCTTCGTCAGTTGGCTGAAAATCGCCGCGCGTGGCAAACAACTGTTCTATTAATGATCTAGAGAATACTTGCGGCGTCTGAGACAGATACAGATTTGAGCGATCAACCGTTTGATCGACGAACTTTCCATCGACCGAGCGTTTTAGTGTACTGTGAACGGCAACCGTGGGAACGGCGATGTCGTGCTCGATGGCTGCTGAAAACACGCGGTCCACCAATGAGTCATCAATGCAGGGCCGCGCCGCATCGTGGATGGCAATGATGTCGATTTCGTCCCGCACTTGGTCAATCGCGTTTTGAACAGAGTCCGAGCGCTCCGCACCGCCGATGACGACGTCGATGCCATGAATCGCCACATTGGCTCCGAATTTCTCGGTAAACTCCTCTCGGTCCTCCGATGCGATCACAAGAATCAGTTGCTTAACATCCGAACGTTTAAGAAACAGTTCAGCCGAATGCAGCCAGATCGCTTTGCCGCCCAAGATGGCGAAAGGTTTTTTGAAATGAGCGTCATTGAACCTGCTGCTCTTGCCGGCCGCAGCTAGGATCACACAAAAATTTGCCATGGAGTGCGCCTATTTAGCGAGGGAGAGCGAAGGGGGGGGGAAGTTTCGCCTTTTTCTTCTTTAACGTTCTTCGCCCAATTGTAACGTGACCCGAATGATCTGTCCCTCACGTAGTACTTCCAGATCCACATTATCGCCCGGATTTTTCTCCTCAACCACAATCTGTAAATCGTCGAGGCTGTTGACCGGTTTGTTATTGATGCTGATTACGACATCTGCCGATTCCTTGATCCACTTTGGCACAACGACGCGCTGATTCCCCAGCACGATTACTTGCCGTTCGGCTTTGAGCCCTTTCAGCCCTGCGTTGAAGGCCGGACCGCCGGGAACAACTTTGGCGATGCCAATTCCACGGCTTGATTTCCAAAAGTAGTCAACTCCCAGCCACGGGCTGCGGAATTTCCCAAACTGAATTAGCTGAGGCACGACGCGCTTGATCGTGCGCGCCGGCACAGCGAAGCCAACTCCTGAGTTACCGCCGTTGAGTGTTGCGATCGCGGTGTTCATCCCGACGAGCTTTCCCTCACTGTCCAGCAACGGCCCACCTGAGTTACCTTGATTGAGTGCGGCGTCGATCTGGATGACGTTGCGGATCTGCTGCCCAGACTGAGAATCCAGAGAGCGATTGAGACTGGAGATGATCCCAACGGTCATCGTGCGATTAAGTCCGAACGGGTTGCCGATCGCAAAAATCTTTTGGCCGACCCGCAAAGTATCAGATTCACCAAGCGTAACGGGCGACAGAAGCGCGGGATCAATGCTGACCTTTAGAACGGCGATGTCGTTGCGTTGATCGACGCCGACGACCTCAGCCGGAAACGATTCACCTTCGCCCACCGTAACGTTGACGATGTCGCTGTCCTGAACCACGTGGTAGTTGGTGACGATGTGGCCTTGCTTATCCAGTACCCAACCTGATCCGGAGCCTTCTTTTTCATGTGTGCCTAACCAGCGAAGGTTTACGCTGGTTTTCGTGTCGATATTGACGACGCTTGTTTGGCATTTGTCATAGACACTGATGTTGGTCATTTCATCGGGGCTGAACTGCCGGGCCGAGCCGCCGGTTTGGCGCGCATTGTCCGTTCTTGAAAAAGCCGGCTGACGACGATTTTCCAACGGCCGCGGCGTGCTGAGAACTGGATCTGCAAACTGGGGTGATTGAGCGTACGTCGGTTGCTGGGCGCTGGCAGATTGGTCGAGCCATTGCTGGGTCAGCGCCATCACGAAAACGCCGCCAATCGCGCCGGCAACGAAGCAGATCAGTACATTTAACTTCATAGCGGTAACTTTCTCTATCTCTATCTCTATATATAGGGAGGCGCCTCCACAGAAGCGCTGCTCATTGGCGTTATTACTCTAGTGGCGGTGATAAGGTTCTCTAACTTGATAGGTAGAAATGCCGAACAACGTAACTATTTATTTCAAATTGTCTTCTATTGGTAAAGCCCCCGCCGCGCTGGGCCGATCGCTCAATATCCCCTCCGACCAGCACAGTCCATATATTCGCGGCCGACCCGTCTCAATTTCCCAGCCGCCAAGGTTTATGGAAAAGGATCGTTTCCCCATTAGACGATGGGGAACCAATGACCGGCGCCTCCCGAGACGTCACTCGTTTCTCAATAGTCGCATGGACGCGATCGTTTCCACATTGACGGAGTTTTCCATCATGTTGCGATCCTTGATTGCCTACGTGTCCTTCCTAATTGCGATCGCGCTTGCCCTCCTGCCGAACATGGGGGCTGCGCATGCCGAAATGCCGTTTGAGGCTTGGCTGAGCGTGGCGACGGATTCCTTGGGCCAACAAATTGACTCGCAAATGGAGCGGTCACGGCAATCGTTCGAATTAGCGGCTCAAAGTGTCGCCGAACGATTTGATCACGTGATCCAACAGTGTCGGCTAGGTATGGGCGGAGCGCGTGGGTCCCAATTGGTGTGTGCGGTCGAGTTGCTTGAGCAATTGCGTGAGTCGGGGGTTGCCGGTGTTTTGGCTCCGGCGAAAAACTGGGGCTTCCCCGCCGAGTGTTACGTTCTAAAACGGCAAACCGTTGTGAGCAGTGAACAGGAACGGCATCCGCTAGGACAAACAAAAATAACCGTCCTAGAACAAGCCAACCGTGGATTGCGACAGCGCGTTGCCATCAAGGAGACCGTGGTGAGAATTGGGGAATCGGTCTATCGCAGGGCGGAGCCGCTAGTTCAGACCGCGCGTCGAGGCTGGGATGGATTGATGAAGCTGACCGCGGCAGCGCATCGCTCTGCGGTTGCTAATCACCCTTTTGAGGTCCAAACAGCAACGCAGGTCCAGCCAGCAACTGAAAATTTGGTGATGGATTCTAAATTTGAATCCAAATTGGACTCTTATTGGGAAAATTACAGCGCCTGCGATCGGTGGGAGGTCACGCTCCAATCGAGCCGCACGACAGGTTCCGCAGCCACACCCCAACGATCAGAAGTCGATATGTTCAAGAGTTGCTGGCGCGAACTGTTTAATTCTGCTCAAGCAAAATTGAACTGGTTGACATCAAAAGTACGACACTTGACCGACGCTTGTCTGAAATCGATCGAGCCTCAGTATCTAATTTTGGATTTTGAGTGTGTCGAAAATCTCGATCCATCAGACGGGCCGGAATCGCAGACGCCTTCCCATCCCAGCGTGGCTGAAGTCCCTCATTCGAACCATTAACCCGACAGAACCTGCTTTAATCAGGTTAGAAACGCCCCAGACCAGACACCTCACAATCGGCTTCCGGTGGATCGTTGACGCGTAAATCAGTCTATTGGTTCGTCAAAGCTTAATTTTGTGGGTTGGCCGGTTTGGGGTTAAGCACGGTTCCGCCCCACAAAACCGGGGTTATCACCCTAAAACCCTATCACCCTAACGGCCAAACACCCTAACGGCTAAAGTGCGAGATCCTATTTTTTACCTATGATGAACCACTGACCGTCGATGGCGAGTGAATTGCTGATGTATCCGGACTTGTTTCGCTTTTTGCCAAACTCAGGCTCTCTGGCAACTTCTGCCTAAAGAGATTGAAATGCCGTTGTAGCCGCGAAGAGGCGTATTGGCGGCAAAATAGCTGGCACGAATCGGCCCGTGTCCCCGATACCAGCAAGAATCGGGGAAGATCCGTATTCTCAGTGACCACCGACGTCCTGCTCAGCTGAGCTTGGCACAATGGTTGCAATTCCAGTATGAAGATGTTTGCCGAAAGGGCCATAAAGTGTCCTCAAAGACTCGCGGTGAGACAATCTTCGCGCGGATTGCCGAAACTTAGGGATATACCGACTTTAAAATTCGGGTAACCAAGTAAAATTGGGGAAATTCTGTGGCGGCTAGCCGCTCAGGAAAATAAACTATCTACGCCGGGATAATCGACATCCCTTCATTATAAACGTGTTGGAGTTAGATATGACTACACGCAGCTCATTTAGAGTCGCGATTCGCTTGGCCTGTTTGGGATTCCTGACCTGCGGGTTGGCATCGGTGGCGATGGCCCAAGCATCTTCTGAGACCCAACCACGAATGGCAACATTCGACAGTGCTGAAGGAGAAACCTGTTTCTCTTTGAGTCTTGGAAAGGTTTCAGCGCGAGGCGAGAATTCGTCGGACGTGATGATCTTTGTCGATACGTCTGCCAGTCAGACCGGCGAGTACAAAGCACAGTCTTTGAAGTTAGTTTCTGAAATTCTTGAGAATTTGAATTCGGAAGACGCCGTTCAATTGTTCGCGATTGATCTGGAGCCGGTTCCAATGAACCAGAGCTTTGCACCCCCTGGCTCTAGCGATATCCAAATGGGTGTCGAGACACTTCGCCAGCGCGTTGCGTTGGGATCGACCAACATGAAGTCGATGCTGACAAAGGCTTCAACCAGTTTTTCTTCCATGAAGAATCGCAACCGTAGTGTCATCTACATCGGTGACGGTCTTAGCCGCGCCGGAATCCTTCACAGCAAAGCGTTTACCTCTGCGGTAAGAAAGCTGGTCAAGAAGCAAATCTCAGTCTCCAGCTTTGCTGTCGGCCCTGATTCAAATGTAGAGCTTCTGGCAGCTTTAGCGAACCACACTGGTGGTAACATTATCGAAGCATCTACTGCAGAAGAAGCCGAGACACGACTATCCGAGACACAATCGGCAGCCACTAAACTATCGCAAACAGTCCACGGAACTGTGTTCTGGCCCAAGACTGCGGAACTGCCAGAGTCGATCATCGAAGTTTACCCACGCATTTGCCCACCGTTGCGGTCTGACCGTGACAGTGTTGTGTTTGGCACGATTAACGATCGCAAGCCGATCGATCTTCAAATGGGCGGCTTCGTCAATGGAGTCAATCAAGATCTGACGTTGAGTGTTGTTCCTAGTGCATCCAATACCAATTACTCGTTCCTTCCAGAGCTACTTAACGATTCCCGTAAGAACG
>CALKXO010000396.1 GCA_938003615.1 uncultured Pirellulaceae bacterium
GCCGACTTTAGATCGCCAACGCGGGCACCATCAGCGAGTTCCAATTCAACATGTCCGTCGCCAACAATTTCTTTGGCCGATGCGAAAACTTTCACCTGAATCATCATGATATCGTCAACTCTCCACTTTTACGATTGAACAAATCGTCCAATTGAGGCATCAGACCATATGCGTGAGCCAGAATCTTGACCGGGTGAATCGTGGGCTTAACTGTTCCTTGCTCCATTTGAATTTTGCAAGTGCTACATTCGGTCGACCCTGCCACGATTGCAGGAGCACGCATTGCTTGGATCAGCTGGACCCCCATTCTAAGCGACCTTAAATAGTTTTTCCGTTTGATGCCATACGTTCCCGCCATCCCGCTGCAGCCTTTGCGGATCGTTTCTACTTGCAGCCCTGGGATCAGTTCCAGAATTTTCACACCGGGGATATTCTCATCCGGATCGCCGTCTTGATTGAGGGCGCGTTGATGGCAGGGAAGATGATAGCCAATGGTTTCATTGACCGGTCGGAAGTCCAGTTGCAACTCACCGGCTTGATGTAAAGCATAGAGAAAATTACTGGCATCGGTTGTGTTTTGAGATACCAATTTGGCATCCTCTTCGTCCAGCAGACTCAAATACTCATGCTTAATTGCCAGCGCGGCCGATGGCTCCGTTGCAACGACTTGATAGCCTTGCCTGACCAAATCCGCCAGCAATTCAACGTTGCGGGCGGCGACCTTTTTTGCCCGGTCAATCGCGCCTTCAGAAACCAGTGACATTCCAGAGACGTCTTGGCCGGGAGGCACCAAAACTTCAACGTTGTTATGCTGCATCACCTGACAAAAAGCCTTACCCAGTTCAACATCGTTCAGATTCACAAACGCGTCGACGAAGAATACGACTTTGCGCGTCGACTGCTTCGAGGACAAGTGAAGTTTCTGTCGTTGAGCCCATTTCAAGAACGAGCCAGTCGCAAACGTTGGCAACTTGCGCCCCTGCGCGATTCCCAGAACGCGATCCATCGTCCACCGGGCAACTCGGTTCTGCAACAAGCGATTGGTCAGCCACGGCATACGACCGCCAAACTGGTATAGCAAGTCCAGACGAGTCAAAATCCAGTCTGACATCTTCATTCCGTTGACCGCGAAGTACTGAGCCTTGGCCTCCACCATCAACTTTGGAACATCAACTTTTGCCGGACATTCAAACCGGCACTGGTGACAGTTCACACATAAATCCGCCACGCCTTTGAACTCTTCACTTGCCAACATATCGACTGAAAGATTCCCTGTTACCACGCCACGAAAGAGGTTCGCCTTGGCACGGGGAGAGGCTTCCTCACGAGGGGCCAGTCGAAACACGGGGCACATCCGTTCGGATTTGACAGTCGTTCGACAGCGCCCGCAACCGTTACACCCCTGCGCTGCCAACGCCAATTCCGGAATGGTCCAGTTCAATTCTGGCGAGAGTACTGGCAGTGTTTTGAGTATTCCTGAATCGGCTCCTTTTCCATTAGCCGGCGCCTCCACCACGGACGCCGCGCGCTCCGCAATCGCTTTTGCCTTCCTGGCTTGCCTTCGAACCTTAAACTTAGAGACCTTTTTCCTGTTTGGTTTGCCCGCTCCCGACGTGATGGTTGGCAAAGCGTTGGCATCAAGTTCTTCGTCATCGCCAGTGGATTTTTTTCCGGCCTCCGCAGGTGTCGTTGGAGCAACGAGCGCTACATTGATGCTTCGCAAATTGTCGGTCAGCCCCATATGAGGTCCGCCAACAATTTTGCCATTGTTGAATATATTTTGTGGATCAAAGACGTTCTTAATTTCAGAGAACACGCCATGCAGTTTCCCAAACTGCCTTCGCAAGAACCACGTACGACTCATCCCGTCACCCTCACTTGCCGAGATCGTTCCTTCAAAGTCCAGAACTTTCTCGTACAGGTCGGTCGCAACTCGATGCATTTTGGCGATGTGCTCTCGATTACCAATCGTTACGAAAGGCCGCACGTGGACCGTGCCCTGCGGCGTGTGTGAAAATATGGATGCCGTAACCTCATTGTCATTGAGGACCGCATGCACCTCTTTAAGAAACTCTGGCAACCGCTTCGGATCAATGCCCATGTCCTCAACAAACGGCACAGCGCGACGATTCCCCTGCATTCGATATAGTGTGGGGACGGCGCGGCGCGCAATTCGCCAAAAGAAGTCTCTTTGTTGTTGCTGCGTTGCACTACGATGATCGAAGGCCCATTTTTTTCGGCGTACCACGCGCTGAACCAACGCATCAATCTTGTTGCGAAGATCCCCGTCGTCGTTGCCCTCAAATTCCACCAGTAGCATCGCTTCGGCTTCATCCGGTATAACGATTGAATACCGCGCGTCATTTTCGCACGCCAGCCTCAGCAACCGCCGATCCATCAAATCGCAGGCGACAATCCCTGAATTAGCAATGTCCACCGCAGCAACGGCCGCTGACTCCAAACGATGGAAGAATAACAGTACCGCTCCTCGATGACGAGGAATCGGAATCGTGCGTAGTGTTACCTCGGTGATGACGCCGAGCGTTCCCTCGCTGCCAACTAACAAGCGCGTCAGGTCAACCTGATCGTCGTTAACGATATCATAGACGTGGTAACCGGCTTGGTTGATTTTGACTTTAGGCTGGCTGTCTGCGATCAACTTCGAATTGCGATCAACGATCGTTTTGATACGACCTTCATACTGCGTAGACTCGAAGCTCTTCTGAACGTTCTGCGAGTCCGGATTTAGTTGCTGTCCGAGGCTGGAATCGAACTGCACGACCTCGCCACTGGAGAGAACCATTTTGATGTTGACCACATGATCGCGTGGCGTGCCGGTTTTCAGCCAGCGACTTCCACATCGATTCAGCGATAAAGTCCCGCCAATGGTTGAAATGTTGCGTGTCGAGGGATCGGGGCCAAACATTTTCCCATGCGAGGCCAGATGATGATTTAGATCGCCAAGAATCACCCCGGGTTGGACGCGCACCGTGTCTCGATCGACGGCTAGGATTTGCCGCATGGAGTAAGAAAAATCCAATATCAGCCCTTGACCGATCGAGGCGCCCAACACATTCGATCCGGCACCGCGCGGAATGATGGTCAGGTCATTCTCACGAGCATAGTTCACACACGCGACAACGTCCGCCGTCCCAGCCGGACGCACAACGCCCATCGGTTCAATCTCATACAAACTGGCATCGCTGGAGTAGAGTTGCAGGAACGTATCATCACAGCGAACCTGCCCCTCAAGCAGTCCGGCAAGGTCGTCCTGAATTCTTGCTCGATCGGGATCCATTGTTTTAGGCGTTCGGTTTCCGGTTTTCGGTGTGCGGTGTGCGGCCTGCGGTTTTCGGTATCGTGCCGTTTGAATCGCCGCTCAACGCCGTCGCGAACGCGGTCGCAAACAAGTTGCAGTGCGAAATCGTAATCAAGATCTCGTCAATTCCGCGATCCGCGCAAACCTCGATCGCCATCCCGTTTAACTTTACGTACGGCTTTCCACCCATCTGGTTGATCACTTCTATATCAGTCCACTTGATCCCTTTGGACCATCCCGTTCCGATCGCTTTGAGGATTGCCTCTTTTGCGGCCCACCGTCCTGCGTAATGCTGCACGGCAGCCTTGCGCGGACCACAATAAGTGATTTCGCTTTCGGTAAAAACTTTCTGAATGAAAGTCTCATCGTGTTTTTCGATCATGTCCCCAATTCGGGCGACCTCGACGATGTCGGTTCCAATTCCGATGACGTTATTCATTTTCAAATGCCTCTAGCCTTTAGCCCTTGGTGGACGACCGCTATTTTAATCCGCATGCTTTCTGAGCACGCATTAAAACTTCAGACGCCTTTTTACGAGCCTGAGCAGCACCGTCGCCGAGAATCTCCTTGAGTTGTTCTGGCTTAGCTTCTAGCTCCAGTCGACGCTCACGGGCAGGCTCAAAATAGTCTGCCGCCGCTTCCGCAATCTTCTTCTTAATATCACCGTAACCAAACCCGCCCGCTCGATAAAGATCGGCCATCGAATCAATTTCCTCCTTCGATCCAAACAACGAAAACAGTTGGAACAGGTGATCAGTTTCCGGGGCCTTTGATTCATGCATCTCACGCGAATCGGTCGAGATTCGCATGACTTTCTTCTTCATCGATTTGACAGGTTCGAAAATCTCGATGAAGTTACCATAGCTCTTGGACATTTTATCGCCGTCAGTTCCAGGAACTTTGGCCGATGCGTCCAGCGTTTTCGCTTTTGGAATCACGAAGACTTCACCGTACTGATGATTGAATGCCTTGGCGATGTCACGGCAGACTTCAATATGTTGTTTTTGATCCTCGCCGACAGGAACCACGTCTGAGTCATAAGCCAAAATATCAGCCGCTTGGAGAACGGGATAGGCGAACAAACCTGACACGACCGGAAAACCTTTTGCGATTTTATCTTTGTAGGAAACGCATCGCTCGAGCAATCCCATTGGGGTTCCGGCCAACAACAGCCAGTTCAATTCCGAAATTTCGGGCACATCCGACTGAATAAAGAGAGATGCTTGGTTGGGATCCAATCCCAAGGCCAGTAAATCCATCGCAGCGTCCAGCGAAAACTGACGCAATGTGTCTCCGTCTCGGACGGTTGTCAACGCATGCAGGTTGGCAATAAAATAGAACGCTTGATCTTCGGACTGAAGGTCGATGTACTGTTTGATGGCTCCAAAGTAGTTGCCCCAGTGTGGGCGGCCAGTTGGCTGAATGCCAGAAAGGACTCTCATTAATCTTCCGTTGGGTGAACGCGTCTGACGGGATGCTGAAAACTGTATTCTAGTCGATCGGTTGCAAATTAAGAATGAGTCGTTTTCACCCGATTACACCCCGTTTCGAATATTTGGCGATGACTAAGCTGATCCATTGAAACGGGCTGGACAAGATGCTCCGTTCGTTTAACAAGCAAGACGCCAGGACCACGTCCTGGAGATACCGGCTCAACCCCGGTACGGGGCGCTCCTGTCAAAAAAATCACAAGATCACGCCTACTTTCGGCAGCCTAGATCGCGAGACTTTGCCTCGCCTTAGCCCAAGCTCTCCAATCTCTTGCGAGATCGGCTACATTGGTGTCCGCACCGGACGGCTTGCGCCGTTACGCTTCACGGTGCGACGTATAACTAGATTTGGGCCGAGCACTGGCTCTGCTTCGCTGATTCATCTCAGGAGAAAACTATGAGCAAATTTGACCTAGCAGTCCCCCACCACATTAAATCTGGAAAATCGGTCAAGCTGACAGACCTCTCCACCGGTCCGTGTGATCAAATTAGGTTTGGCAAAAAGGAAGCACTCAAACGCATCGCCGCAAACGCGGTCGAAATGGCCGAATTGGCGAAGAAGCTTTACGCCGAAGACACACGCAGCATCCTGCTGGTGCTGCAAGGCATGGATACGGCTGGGAAGGACGGCACGATTCGATCCGTCATGCGAGGCATGAATCCCAGTAGCTGCCAAGTGAGCTCATTCAAGAAGCCGTCGGTTGAGGAACTGCAGCATGATTTTCTCTGGCGCTGCCATAAAGTGGCTCCTCGGCGCGGCAACATCGGAATCTTCAATCGATCGCACTATGAAGAAGTCTTGGTCGTGCGTGTCCACAACCTGAAGCCCGAGTCACGCTGGAAGAAACATTACGGCTTGATCAACGACTGGGAAAAACTGTTGTCTACCTGCGACACAAAAATCGTCAAGTGTTTCCTGCACATCAGCAAGGAGACTCAGCGGCAGCGCCTGCAAGCGCGTGTTGACGACACGTCGAAGCACTGGAAGTTCAACATGGGCGATTTGGACGAGCGTAAGTTATGGCAGGACTATCAAGAGGCGTACGAGGACACGATTGAGAAATGCAATACGGACTGGGCGCCGTGGCACATCATCCCCTCGGACAAGAAGTGGTACCGCAATCTAGTCATCAGCGAACTGTTGAAAAAAACGCTACAGGATCTCAATCCAAACTTCCCAGCACCCGAAGGCGATTATGCCGGCATCGTTGTTGAGTAGGAAACCAACGGATTCCCCAGCGCCTTGCGGGACTACCAACACGTGCCGCAGATCATGCCGCTTTTTACCACTTCGTTATAGAAATAAGTCTCGGCGATGATTTCCGATGGCATTTCCAATGAGACTGGATGTCGATGGTACATCCCCTCGTCGACGCACTCAACACGGTCGAGTTCGATCAGACAAGCGCTATCAACCCGGTAAAGTTCGCCTTTGATCGATTGGCTTTGCACCTCTTCAGCAAATGCATCAGGTGTTACCAGCCCCGGAAAGTCCCCCAGGCTAACCAAGACGTACTCCGCTTTGGTTTTAGCCTCGCCCAAGAACTCTTGATTCGCCAAGACATGATGTAGACACTGACCGCGTTTTAAGGTGCCGTAGACGAATACGTTGGTAAACAAGAATGACACCGGCAGAAGTCTCGCCTACAGTTCGAACGCCTCAACGGACGACTTGATCGCGTTGAGAAACGCCGCAGCGCCGATCCCGTTGGCAATGCGATGATCAAAAGACAGCGTCGCGGTCACGGACCGTTCGAAACGAAAAGAATCACCATCGGGAACAGGCTTGTCGACAGGCTGGCCAAGCGCCAGCGTCGCAACCGCTGGAGCCACAATCGCGGGAATACCAATCGTCATACCAATATTACCGATGTTGGAAACCATCAGAGTCGTCGATTCGTCGGCTTGGTCGACGCCCGTTCTGGCTAACTGCACCGCTTCTGTGTAGGCTTCGAAAAATTCGGATTGCGTTAGTTCATTTGCGTTGCGAACGACGGCCGTTACCAATTGGTCATCTTCCAAACTGACCGCGATCCCAAGATTTACTGATTTAAACACTCGCCATGATTTTCCGTCAGCCGACAAGGAACAGCGAAAGCGCTGATGAATCTCGGCAGCCTTGGCGACACTCCAGCAAACCATCGCAAACGCTGAGGGACCGCCGTGTTGACGCGTGTGATTGCGCGCTGAGTGAACTCGTTCCCAGTTCCACTCATTCACCAACGTGACCGGCACGCAGGTCGCTGCGGCCTGCGTCAGTCGGTAATTCAATCGAATCTGAGACTTCGGTAGCGGCACCATGTCAAACTCAGCGGCGTCAACCCCTCCCACCGACAACGTATCGGCTTGTGGGATTATTTCTGAACTCGCGTGTTGATCGGACGGCTCAAGTTCTTGTTCAAACTCATGCTCGACACTGATGTAGCGATCAACATCGGCGATCGACATTTTTCGACCGACCGTTGAAATACGATTCACAACATCCATCAAATTATGATCGCGCAGATAACGCCTCGTCTTTGGAGGTATCAATGAATCGGTGTTTTTCACGGCGACCGGCGCACGAGTCGCCGTTTGTAACGCTGCGGCCTCAACACCTGCGCTGCCCATTTGGCCACTGGCGATTGATATGGGTGCCGCTTCATGTGTCACGGCGTCACCGTAGGGCCGTGAAACCTCTCCGCCCGCATGGGAAGTGGAGGTTGTGTCGACGATTGCGATTTCCGTGCCAATCTCAAGCACCGAATCCACCTCGACCAACCACTTCACTAGCGTTCCAGCATGCGGAGATTCCACATCTGAAATTGCTTTGTCTGTTTCCATCGTGAAGAGGGGTTCGTCGCGCGCAATTGAATCGCCTGGAGATTTTAGAAAATCAACAAGATATGCTTCTCGAAGGCCTTCCCCAAGTTGGGGAATACGAATAGATACCGTTGGCACTTATTGCTCCAGAGTGAGTTTGATCGATTTGATAACGTCAGCAACTGACGGTAGAGCCGAGTATTCAATCACCGGATTAAAGCCGATCGGCACATCTGGTTTGGAAATTAGCTGTGGGGAACTGACTAGATCGTAGAAACAACTCTCGTCATTGACGACTTCGCTCACGATCATTTGCCCCACGCTACAAGATCGCCCATCCTCTTGGACCACAACAAGGCGGCCGGTTTTCTTGACGGACTGCTTCACTGTTTTTTCGTCCCATGGCTGGACGGTTCTCAGATCAATGATCTCAATCGAAACATCCGGCAGCGCCTCAGCGGCCTCGAAGGCGATCTCCATGCAGTTACCCCAACTGACGATCGTCACATCCTCGCCGGCCTGACTAATTTTTGCTTGGCCAAACCCGACCGCTGGTACGACATCGGGCACCATGACCCGTTTTCGGAACAGGTGTTTGGGCATCAGAAAAACGGTTGGATCGTCTGCATGCATGGCCGTCCACATTAGCGCGGCGGCGTCTTCGGGCGTCGAAGGTACAACAACACGCATCCCTGAGAGGTGAGCAAACACGCTTTCGTTTGCTTGCGAATGCCATATCGAACCACCGGGCAGATACGCTCCATAGGGAGCGTAAAACACAACCGGGCATTTCCATTGGCCTTTGGTACGCCATCGCAATGTTCCTAGATTTTGACATATCTGGTTCATTGCTGGCCCGACAAAGTCGACGAACTGCATCTCAAAAACAGGCTTGAGACCAACCGAGGCCATGCCGATGCCTACACCAGCGATTGTCGCTTCGGCGAGGGGAGAATTGTGAACGCGGGTCGGATATTCGGTTGACAGTTCATCGGTCAAACCAAACACGCCACCCTTAGGCGCTTCGATATCTTCACCGAAGAAAACCGTTCGTGGATCCGTTTTGAGGCGATGACGAAAAACGGCGTTGACCGCATCGACCATTCGCCATGTGCGGCCACCCGCCAACGGCACGTCCTGAGCTGCTTTGGTAGGTGCCAACAGATGATCCATCAGATCGCAATCCGCCGGATCCTCTTCCGCCTCGGCGGCTTGGTATTCCTGATCCACTTGGACTTCGATGCGGTGTTTGATCTGCTGCCAGCGTGTTTCAGACATCGCGCCAGACTTAATCAATTTTTTCGAGTACACCTCGATTGGATCTCGCAGATTCATTGCCTCAATTTCGGCTTTGGGCCGATAGACGCGCTGGTCATCGCTGCAAGTGTGCGAACAGATCCGATCAAATTCTGCCACCACGACTGCAGGACCGCCACCCGCCCTCGCTTGGCTCAAGATGGGTTCTAGATGGTCGGCGAACAGGTCCGGATCACGGGCATCGATGTGGGTGAAAATTCCGGGATTGAACAGATTCAGTTTGAACGGATTAAATTTGGTCGTGTTGGTGCTGATGCCGTAATTATTGTCTTCGACAACGAAAACAACGGGCAGCTTGCGCTCGGTGGCAAACGCGATCGCTTCGTAGAATTCACCTTGGCGGGTGGAGGCATCACCGATGGTGGCGACGACGACGTTCTCTCTTTTGGCCAGTTGCATCGACCACGCGATACCGCATGCAGGCAGCAAATTAGCGCCTGTGGGAGTCGGCACGGACCAGATGTTTTTTTCCCGATCCGAATAGTGACCCGGCATTTGGCGGCCACCGCTGGAGGAAGATTTTTTTGCGAAATAGGCCCGTGCAAGATCTAAATTCGAAACGCCACGGGCGAGCACTGCAGCACGATCCCGGTAGTAAGGACACAGATAGTCGCCCTTTTTCATCAGCATCGTCAACGCAGCCATTGGCTCATGACCAATCCCCGACACCTGAAACCAACCTTTTCCTTGACGATGCAAGACGCCTTCACGCCGATCGCCTTCGCGACTAAGAAACATCGTCTTCAGCAGTTCAACCCGATCGAACGTATCGACACGGCGGCGGCTGCGCCCCGGAATCATCAACCTCGTGGGAAAAACCGTAGCATCCTGCTTCGTCATAGATTCATATCCTTACGAATCGACAAGTTTCTAACGTGATCGTTGTTAGGCAAACGCCCTGCCACGATCTCTAAATGTTGTATCGGCATTACCCCGAACCGTTCCTTGGTCCGAGTTCCCCAGCCAATGGGAATCAAAGTACTAAATAAAAAGCCTAGCTAAACTGTCAAAAACACAGTGAAAAGTTAAAACGCCACCGTGCACTTTTTACAAATCTGCTATCAGGTAGTTTGGCAGCTATGCTCATTTCACTCAATAGTGATTTGACGCACGTTTTAGCGCGAATTCGAAACCGCCACACCTCCCCCCGTCTCTGACTTGCGGTCTGCAAACCCAAGCGGCAAAACTAAGCTGCAAACCCAAGCCAAGCGTCAAAGCAAACAGAGATTGGCCTCAAAGGCAAGCGGCTCAATGGCAAGCGGCGCACGCTCGATGCACGATCAGTAGCTCTTTAAGAACGACGTGATTGAACACCGAGCTACTAAAGCCGTTACACGTCAGCGGAAAATTGGCTGGCGCGAACGACCGCGCGTTGGGCGGAGGTCAGATTGTCGCCCGAGATCCCGCCACCGAACATCAGGTTGGCAGACCCTGAAGCATGTTCAAGGCCAAGGTTGTGGGCAATTTCGTGGACCGCGACTCGTGCAATCGCTTCCCTACCATCTTCGAATGCCAACAGGTTCCTACCGACCCGCAAGCTAGATCCGCTGGCACCGACGAGAGAAACACCGAAAGCCGAATCCTCCGAAGTCGATGAAATACCCTTTACCCTCTCAATGATGAATAGATTGATCGTCGTTTGTGGATCTCCGGTAAGATTGCCTGGTACATTTTCAACAAGGTCGTTGACATCAAAAGTTCCATTGTTGGCGCTGGTATTATTCCAATTTCGCGCCGGCAACCAATTGAACGTCGTTTTTCCACCACCCTTGTAGAGAATGTCGTCGGCAAATTCTTTGATCTCCCACTCGGAAGCTGCGTCCCCGAAGAAGTCAGCCCTGTTGCTGCCGTTACTATCAGCGACAATGATCGGCTGGACCGAGATAACTTCTTCGACCTGTGATTCAGCTGCGTAATTGTCATCATTGAACTGTAACCAGTTAATGTTATCCAACGAATCAGTGCCGCCATCACCAAACATATCTCGTACCTGAAGCGTTCCTGATACACGATAGTTTGCTTCGATGGAATCGACCCGATATCGGTCTCCTGATCCGGTGGGATTACTACCTCCATCGATCGTATCATCACCAAAACCGCCGTTGAGAACATCCACCCCGGCACCGCCTTCAATGGTGTCGTCTCCGTTGGCCCCCGTCAGCCGGTCATTATCATTGCCACCTCTCAGCAGATCATCGCCGTCACCGCCATTGATAAAGTCGTCATCATCACCGCCCTCGACAACATCATTTCCTGGACCGCTAAAGATCAAATCCTCGCCGGCCTCGCCGAAAATCATATCGATGCCGGTGCCCGAATTCACCGAATCATTCCCGGCTCCTCCATGAACGATATCGTCACCGCCTCCTGGATACAGTTCATCATTTCCGTCGCCACCACGTATTTCGTCGACCCCCGCGCCACCGTGGACAACATCGTCACCGTCGCCTGCATCAATGTCATTATCACCTGTTCCGCCGAAGAGACGGTCATTGCCTGTTCCGCCGCGAATCGTTTTCTTGCCATCAATGCCGCCACGTATTTCGTCGTCGCCCGCGTTACCTTCCATCGTGTCGATGCCCGGACCGCCTGCGAGCAAGTCATTTCCGCTGCCGCCAATCAGGATATCATTTCCTGCTTGTCCAAATGCGAACGAAGGGATGGATGTGTTGTTAGTGAATCGATCATTGCCGGCCAAACCCACGAAGCGAATCGAAGTAATGCTGCTTGCCGGGTAGGTCTCAGTATCTACTCCGCTCAGTGCGGCGGTTACGGTACTACCAGAAATAGAGACTGTCGCGACATCAGCTCCAGTGCTTCCGCCAAGAATTAGCTCGCCACCGGTCAACGTAATCCCGGCCAAGAGATTTCGCGGTTCCAATGGTTGGTATTGAGAGTTTTGGCGTCGATTTTTCTTTACTCGGGTATTTCGCTTTTTCTTCGACATCATTTCGTCCTAATCAAGAATTTGAGTTGGGGCTTACGTATCAAGTGTGCGCACTATGCCACGCAAAGCGGGCTTAGCGAGAATCAAGCGTGATCATGAAGAATGGCTTAGCAGGAGAGGGACACTAATTCTCGCATCGTAATACGGACTCGTGTTCGCAGAGGATCCTCCGCAACACACGTCCTAACTTCGATGCTTACCGCAAACCTCAAATTGAATCAGTCTCGCCATTTTTGAGCAAGCGCCAAAATCGAAAATGAAGCTGCAATTCCAGTTAAATAATTTGACTGAACGCGAATATATTCCTGTAGTGCCGAGAGCGTAGTTATACCTGCGATAGTCTTGCATGGTACGGAAATGGCATCGGCAAGCAACGCTATCCCGATGCGACGTCGATCTGATTGGCGCATGATGGCGGTGACAGCAATTCCGCGCGAAAAAACATCGAGCATCTACGAAATTTGGAACAGCATCGCCATGACGTCGGCAACTTTGATTGCCGTTTTGTAGCGAAAAGTCAAATTGGAAAGTTCGTTGTGCGGCCAGTCAACAGAATCTGATACGGCCAGAACAATATCGTTTCCGGAAAAAGTAGCGAGCGTTTTTTGTTTTTCTGCAAGGTACTCGGGGGTCCAGAATCCGACGATTTCCATCACAGCTTTGCGGCCGTCCTCGTGCACAAAAAGAAAATCGGGCACAAAGACGATCTGGTTCTGATAAAGCACGACGCCTTCTCGAAACAAACGCCAACCGTTGCGCGGTTGCTCACCCCACTTTTTTGCAAAACTCTCTTCAAGCCCGGAATCAAATAACTCAGCAGGATCCACATTGGAGGTCAAGCCATCGGCTGGAGAAAGCTGAAACTGGTTCTGCCACGAAGACCGGCGGTGCTGAATAATCGCTTTCATCCTCCAGCCTGAACAGGAAAGCAAGCCAGGCAGAAATTTTGCAAACGCGACGCCGTACCGTCGGGATTGCTTCAGCACCGACGCCGGACCATCGAATGTCATCTGATAAGTGCCATCGGATTTGCGACCGATCGTGTGCATCAACCGAGCAAGTTTGGCATACCGGATGATCAACTTGAAGTCCTCTTTGGCCCAGACCGTCATTGAAACGGCATCGTACAGCACGGCCTGCGTTTGAGCGACGTTGTAACGCGCCAATAAAGCGTCGGCTGAATCGTAGCCGGAGAATTCCCGAAGGCGATGGAACTGAATCACGTCGGCAAATAGCTCTTGCTCGATTTCAATCCAGCTCTTGCCAATCTCCCGCGCGACTTCTTTTTTGACCTCTAGCTCACCTGATTCAAACAACCTATCCGGCAAACTCACCAGTGGGTGCTTGGCGGCCGCGATTCTAAAAACTCGTTTTCGTAGTTTCGCCGCACGGCCACGTTTATCTTTGTCGTAAACACTGCGCTCGTCGAGCAATTTACAAAAGGCGTCAATTCTGCGCGTCGGGCAATCAAGCTCGTTCTCAAACAGACTGTGGACCGAAGATCGCAACTGTTGCCGCATGCGACCAATGCCGTGCTGGTAAACGTGCAACATGGATTGAGCTAGTCGCAGGTATTGCCGATGCTCAACGCGAGTCAGTCGATCCGGCACAACTTGGCCATTTCTATACTCGGCGATGGCGAGTGCGCGCGTAAGCATCGCTCTTTCTCCTTTGCCGCGAGCGTTTGATTTCTCCCGTATTCTGACAGACGACCTCATAGAGAATCGCCTGCGCGTTTCCAGCCTTTCGCAAAATCCGTCCCAATCGCTGTTTGGCTTGACGGGTCGAAGAGGAACCGCCAATGACAACTGCGACCTTGACCGCCGGCACGTCGACCCCCTCATCAAGCACTTGGTTGGCAACGATGGCCGGATAGGTTCCTTCGGCCAAACCGCTGAGAATCTCATGCCGCTCTTTCTTGCCACAATGGTTCAGCAAACAAGGAATTAGAAAACGCACTGAAACGTCACGCGCCATGGCGTTGGAACCGGCAAACACGATGATCGGCGTTCCTGCGTGAAGCCGAAACAGATCTTCCACGACTCGCAATTTCTCAGTAGCACGGTCCTCAATCGCTTGCTTCTGTCGATAAGCGATCAGCGTTTGACGAGCCAACGGATCACGAGCCGACTCGCCACACAAGTCTTCCCAGCGAAACCCGGGCTCTTCCTTACGACGCTCGCACATGAAGTTGCGAACGATATCTGAGCATTCGTCGTAGTGAAGCTGCTCTGATTCGGACAACGTGACCGGAATTTTAATCACCTGAAAATCAGCAAGCGTTTTGCCTTTGACCGAGTCGATCGTCAGTTCATAGACCGTCGGGCCAATCAGTTGCCGAAGGTCATGGTGCTTTCCGTCAGACCGATAGGGCGTCGCAGAAAGTCCTATCCGATACGGGGCGATCGACATCGTGGCAGCATCACGACGAAAATTGCCGGGTAAGTGATGGCATTCGTCAAAGACAATCAGCTTAAACTGGTTCCCAAGTTTGCTTGCATGGATCGCGGCGCTATCGTAAGTCGTCACTGAGACAGGTCGAACATTAAACGTGTTGTCACCGATGACTCCGGCATCGAAACCCAAGGCCAGCAGGATACGTCGATGCCATTGGTACATCAGATCGCGAACGGGTGAAACGATGAGAGTGCTACAGTTCGTTTGGGCCAGCAGGTGCAATGCAACTTCTGTCTTGCCGGTTCCCGTTGGCATCACGACGAGCCCTCGTTTGGTTTCCAGCCAAGCTTCAATGGCATCACTTTGCTCCGGACGGGGTTGGTGGATTTCCTGCTTGTTCCATTGAACCGAGGTCCATGCTCGCGCTTGATCCGCAAAAGTAATGCTTTCGTCACGGTGATTCCACAGTGACAGGATCACGTCGCGGTAGTGAATCGCTTCGCAGCGCCAAACACTGACTCTTGGATCCCATTTCCAAACATTGCCACCGAAGATCTTCTCAATCTGTTGTCGCTGCAGTGATCCCGCTTCAAGAAGCAGTGTTCCCTCGTCAAAGCGAATGTTAAAATGCGATGCGTAATCCATCCGCCCATCTTAATCTTAATCGCCGATCGGGTCATCGAAAGACCGGTAATGACGGGCGATAAAGGCAAACACAAGCTGTTGGCCAAGAACTCCAGACGCTCCAACGATGAAGGCGTGTGAACGTTTGCAACCCACGCCTTTTTCCGAACCACTAACACAAGACGATTACAAATCTGGCATAAACCAAACACCTACCATCAGGATTTCCACTACGATGTTGTTCCCCTAGATGTGGATACTCTCACTTTTTCTAGAACAATTGGTGATTTGATTCGAAATGAAGTCACAAATTGATGACGAAACTAGTCCAAGCTGATAGATTGAATTTGATTCACTTCAATTCATCCGTTCACGGAAAGCTTCCTCGTGCCGCAACTGTTTTCAAAAAGAGCGTACCGCCGAAACACTCGTTCCCGATTCAAAGTCCGAATGCTTGTCGGTTTAACATTAGGAATTGTATCGGGAATTGGATTGGTCGTCGGATCGGAAATCGGCGTTTCGATTTCCCCGACGTTAAACGCTGACGATATTGGCTCTCCAAAGCAGACCACCACACTCGCGCGTGTGACCGGCGATATCGAGTACCTCTCGTCAGACGAACTCAAGGGACGCCAACCTGGCACACCGGAAATGAAGCTGGCCGAGGAACATATTGTGGCGGCCTATCGCGCGGCGGGCCTCAAACCGATCGGCGAAGACACAGAACAGAATGAAAACTACTTTCAAACCTTTGATGCCAGCTCCCAACGAAATGCACTGGCTGTCGACACTGACGCAAGCTCGATGACGCTAACCGGTCCTGACGGCACTGCGATTAACCTGAAGCTGGGCGACCAATACGGCCAGTTAATCCACAAGGGATCGATTGAGCTTTCCAATCTACCTTTGGTGTTTGTCGGATATGGCATTGATGCCGCCGAAGAGCACAATTTTGATGAATACGCCGAGGTTGATGTCGAGGGTAAGGTTGTTCTACTGATACGTCGCGAACCACAACAAGACGATCCCGACAGCGTCTTTGAGGGCGATGAAGTTTCGGTTTACGCGTACCTGCAATCGAAAGTAAAAAGCGCATTGTCCGCCGGCGCTGCTGCGGTGGTGATGGTGAACGACTCAAAAACCGTCTCCAATGCCGGCGGAGACGACAATCTTCCACGCGCCGAGCAATTTGGGTCCGTCACGCAGATGATTCCTTTCACGCACCTCAAACGCGCAGTTTTGAACTCGATTCTCGAACAGACACCGGTCATTACGTTTGACGGAGACTCCTTGAAAACGACCAAGCAAATCGAAGACTGGATCGACGGCACACTCGAACCGCTGTCGCAGCCGCTTACGGGCTGGAAAGCTTCGATCAATGCAAAATTTCAAAAGAAACAAATTCTGACCCATAACATTATCGGTGTGATCGAGGGCGAAGGGCCATTGGCAGATGAGACCATCGTCATCGGCGCCCACTACGATCATCTGGGCATGGGAGCTTACGGTTCACGATCCGCCAAAGCTGGCAAGGAAATTCACAACGGCGCCGACGATAACGCAACGGGCACTGCTGCCGTCATGGAATTAGCGCGGCGGTTTTCGGCAGGAGACAAACCCAAGCGCCGGTTGGTGTTTATCTGTTTCACGGCCGAGGAGATGGGACTTTTGGGGGCGCGACACTATGTCGACAACCCACTGTTCCCTCTCAAGGATACGGTGGCCATGATTAATTTCGACATGATTGGCTACCTGCGAAAAGACGCGCTGTCGGTGTATGGTTGGAACACGTCGCCACAATTTGAGTCGTTGCTGAGCAAAGCCAACGCGCAATTGGGACTGAAGTTGGTTCGGCCGCCGGGTGGATTTGCCGGCAGCGATCACTTGCCGTTTGACTCCGAGAAGATCCCGAACCTTTTCCTCCACACCGGACTCAACCGCGTGTACCACACGCCCGAAGACGACTTCGAAGCGATCAACTGCCCGGGTGCCGTTACCGTAATCAATTTCAGCGAGACGCTGCTTCGAGAACTGGCCAACAGCGAATCGCGCCCTGTATTCGAACGCGTCTACTCACCGGGATCTTCGGCAAAGCTTGGTGTGGGGATTAGCAAAGACAAAGACACTGGCCAGATGGTCATTGGCAAGGTGTTTGCGGAAACGCCAGCGGCGGAGGCCGGGTTGAAGCCAGGCGACATTCTCGTCAGCTGGGACGGCGATGCAGAAATCACCAGCCGCCGCCGTTTGACTCGCGCCATCAAACGCGATGCGGGCAAAAGCGTCAAAGTAAAAGTCAACCGCGGCGGCAGCGAAGTTCTTCTAACGGTGCAGCTAAACGAGTAGAGCTCTGTACCAAATTAAACGTGGGGTAAGCATCCTGCTTGCCACCGATCACTTGCGTAGAATTCGCAAGCTGGAACCGCTGGAAGCTTACGCCACCGGTGACTTCGAGCGAGATTCTCTAGGGATAGGGTCTGATTACCGTGACACCGCCGAAGGTTGTGAGGGACCGCAACCGACAATACGCGCTTCGGTGTATCGGACCGAATCGCCTTGAGCAAATTCAAATGGACCTGCACCCGTTTCTACCTCCCAACCGACGTTTCACATACAAAAACGATGGCAATTCGTTAGAATCAGAAGCGCGGCAATTCTTTAGCGCCTTCCATCAAATCCCTTCCTTGGTTCAGGTCAACATAATGCGAGAACAAGCACTTTCGCTTCTGAGAGAAACGCTCGGCCTTCCTGAAGCAGATTTTCGCCCCGGACAATGGGAGAGTATTGAGGCGCTACTCAACCAAAGAAAATTGCTCGTTGTTCAGAGAACCGGCTGGGGCAAGAGCATGGTCTACTTCCTTGCAACTCGACTTCTGCGCGAGCGCGGTGCAGGCGTCACATTGTTAGTTTCCCCTTTGCTCTCGCTAATGCGCAATCAGCTTGATGCGGCCTCACAGCTAAATTTGAACGCGGTCACGATCAACTCGACGAATCAAAGTGATTGGGACGATGTTGAGCAAAGGCTGGCTGCCAACGATGTTGACATCTTACTAATCTCACCAGAACGCCTTGGGAACGACAAATTTCGCGCTAATGTCCTTTCAAGCTTGAGCTCAAACGTTGGGCTTTTCGTAGTCGATGAAGCTCACTGTATTTCTGACTGGGGCCACGACTTTCGTCCAGACTATCTTCGAATCGTCAGGATCA